>JANNRU010000594.1:0-4724 GCA_031401755.1 Acidobacteriota bacterium
TGCACTGGGACGATTTCATCGACACGTTCGGCCTGACGCTCGCAAACGACACCGACGTGCGCATTCTCGGCGACTATGGCGCGCACCTCGTTCAGTTCGGCGGTGCGAGCAGGTATGGCGAGATCGTCCGCGGCGCTGCGCGGGTGACGATTTCGATCGGGCGCGAGACACCGGGCGCGTCCGTGCGGAGCCAGACCTCGACGAGTGTGCCGTCGACGACGTGAGCGATCCGCGCAAACCGGGGGTTCGCCAGCCACTCGCTGGGTGACCAGACGTCCGTTTCGACCCAGACGCGCGAGCCTTGTTCGGCTAGCTCCTGCACCAGGCCGCCCACGATCTCGCCGAGTCGCCAGGGATCGACGTTCGTCGTCCGGCAACGGCGTTCGCCGCCGCTCTCGGCCGGCCCGCGCGATCCGCACGGCGCCGGAGTCATCTCGACCTGAGCTTCGGTCGCCGCGACGAGGCGCCGCGCGCCATCCGATTTGGAGGAACCGGGTAGATCGACAATTCGCATCGGCTGCGTCGGCAGCAAGGCGAGGAAGCAGCCCAGACTGCAAAGCCCTAGCGTCCAACGCGTCGGTTTCATCGGAGGAACTCCTCGACGCGGAGTTTACAGCACGGTCAGTCCGCCGACTCCTCCGTGCCGTCGGTCGCCCGCACGACGTAGAAGAACAGGCTCATCGGAATCTCGGCGTCGGCCGCGTCGTTCTCCGGCACGGTGGTCCAGGGCGCTGGGGCCGCGCCCATGAAGTCGGGCGTCGTGCCGCGGTAGGCGTTGTAGGCCGTAGCTCCAACGGCACGGGCCCAGCTCAACTCCGTTTCTGCGACCCCCGGGGCCAGATAGAGCGTCGCGCGCACGTTGCCGAGCGGGGAGACCGGTGGCGCCGGCGGGTTCGTCGAGGAGCGAAAGACCGGCGACGCGGGTGCCGAGAAATCGGTCGCGTTGACGTCGGTGTCCTGGCCGTTCCCAGCGCTGCCGCCGGGCTTGCGCGCGATCGACAGTCCTCCCGTCGGGGTGGTGGCCGCGTTTCCCGCGCCGCCCTCCGGACAGACGGTTGAGGCCCCGTAACCGACACGATCCACGATCTGGGGATCGCTACAGCCGCTGACGTTGACGCTGTCCGAGACGAGCAGCGCATGACCGGCGCTGCTGCTGAGGTTGTTCGTGCCGAGACTGCCGTCGCGCGCGGGCGAGCCGGCATAGCTGTTGGCCGCGGTCAAATACCAGCCGTGGGCTGGGACACTCGCCGTGGCCAGGTTGACTTTGAAGCCGAAGTTCCCGTTCGCGGCCAGATACTGGATCGACTGGCCGGCGAGCGCGATCGCACTTGCGGTCGGGTTGTAGAACTCGATGACGTCGTCGCTGGAACCCGAAACACGCACCTGCGAGATCACCAGGTGCGGAACCGGTGCTGCGCCTCCCGCCGGTCCGGTCACGGCCGAGGCGTAGGCCGACGGCGTTGACCGATTGCCGGCCTCGTCGACGACCTGCAACGCGAAGTAGTAGGCCGTGTCGGCTTGGAGTCCTTGGACCACGAACTGCTCCGCGCTCCCCGAGGCCGCCGGGACCGGGGTTCCGCCGACCGCGGTCGCGGCCGCGAAATCGGCCGGACTCTCGATGCGCGCGCCGCTGTGCCGCAGGTCGTACGCGGTCGCGGAGCCCACGAGCCCGTCGTCTCCACTTGCGGTCCAGGTCAGTCGCACGCTCGTCGCACCGAGGGGCGCAGCGTCCAGGTCAGGGACTCGGGCCGGCGCGACCGTGTCGGGGGTCACCGGCGTGGCGTCGTAATGCAGCTCGACGAACTCCTTGCGATAGTCGGAGGCGTCGGCCATCTCGTTGATCACGACCCCGGCAGCGCTGGCGACACCGGCGCCCAGGCCTGGGTTTGCCGAGGCCTCGCCGACGACATTCCACGACGAGGGTGCTCCCGACGAATCACCGGGGCGAGTCCGCTGGTAGGCGTTATCGGTCCCGATGACGATCGTCGGGCCGTCGCGTCTGGTGTTTGACAGGTCGAACAGTTCGAAGCTCTCTCCGCCGTTGATCTGGGGCAGACAGCCATTCGCGCACGAGCCGCCGGCGTTCGAGTTGACGAAGGTCGTCGCGGCGGGGAGCGACGGGAAGAAGGCTTCGAATTCCGCCCGCGTTGCGTTGCGCGCGACCACGAGGTAACCGCCCGAGGGAATCATCGAGCCGGGCGGCAACACGGACGATTGCGACGCGCCTTGTTGCTGCAGCCGCCAGCCGGAAACGTCGATCGCGGCCGGGCCGGTCATGAACTGGAGATCCGCGCTGGCGGTCGGGCCGTGACCGCAGCCATCGGTCGAGAGCACACGAGCGTGGTAGCCGGTCTCCGGCAGCAGTCCGCTCACGGTCACTGCGTGCTCGCGGACCATCGTCGGAACGGAAACACTGGATCCCCAAGACGGGGTCGTCCCGAACTCGACCGTCGAGTCCGAAGGCTCGTCGGTCGTCCAGGTCAGGGTCGCCGAGCTACCGCTGCTGCCCGCAACCTGGGGCCCGAGGAGAATCAGCGGCGGAGCGGGGCCAACGGTGGCAAAGACGGCATCGCCGCTGGTCGTCGGGCCGTTGCCCGCCGCGTCGGTGCTCGACGCGCGGAAATGATAGTTGGACGCGGGTGATAACCCCGCGAGATCGACAGCGTGGGACGGACTCAATGTCGCGAGCGCGGCGACGTCACCGTAAGTCGGCGTTGCGCCGTACTCGACGACCGAGGTCGACGGCTCATCGGTGGCCCACTCGACACGGGCGGTGCAGTCGCGAACGATCACGGTGGGTGGATCGATAATCGTCGGCGGCGTCGTATCCGGCATGCCGTTGAGCAGCCAGTCACAGGCGTTGAGATGGATCTCGCGATTGGCGACGCCTCCGGATGCGCGGTCCCAGCCCAGATGCAGGCTGTCGCCCGTATCTCCGGTGCCGTCGTCGGCAGGAGACGAATCGCCGATCGCGGCCACGCGCCCACTGCCATAGCTGGCCGTGGCGAAGGTGACGCGCAGGTCCCCGTGAGCTTGACCTGTGCGCCAGACGTGTCCACGGACGGTCGGGTTGTCGGCGGGGCGCAAATCCATCGAGGTCGAGCCGAACAGGCCGAGTCCGCCGGCGCCCGATCCGAAAGGACCGTGAATCACCGGATCGCCCGGGTCCGTGCTGACGTTCGAATTGACCGCCTCGTCGAACCAGTCTTCCGAGGGTCGGGCATCCGAGCCGTCGACGCGGAACCAGATGCCGAACAGACCCGTTTGACTCGCCGAGGTCGCGCCGCCGAGGTCGTTCCAGACCTGCGGACTGTCCCAGCCATCACAGTCGCGGTCGGAGGTCTCGTGGTCGGCGACCATGAACAGGCCGCCGCCGGATTGGACGAAGCCCAAGATCGCGGACTTTTCCGTCGCCGTGAACGGGTTCTGCGGCTCGACGACGATGAATAAGTCGAACTGACTCAGGTCTTGCGGGTTCATCGCGTCGCCGAATGTGATCGACGCGCCCGGCGGCAGTGTTTCCACCGCGTGACCGGCCTTCACCAGATCGACAGCCCAGGCCGAGATCGCCCCGGTCCAATAGGTCTCGGGCGTCGAGGCGTTGATTCCGGTTGAGGACGGTGTCGGGAAGCGCTGAGGGTTCGATTCGAGTGTGCTTCCGCTGCAGGGAAAGGCGAGTAGATTCAGATTGAAGGTGTCGGCGTCGACGATCCAGTCTGCGTTTCCCGCCATCTCGTGATGGCTGGCGTCGAACAGGACATCCGCCGCAGCCGCCGGCCAGCCCGCCAGTCCCCAGGCAAGGGCCAGAATCTCGATCCAATTCAGTCGGCCACGGCAAGTATTCGCGATCATCCGCTGCCTCCCACTCGGTCGAGATACGTCGGGACGCGAGGGGTGTCCAGCGAATTCCAGCGGAAGATCCCCGCCGCGGCCCGGGGGTTCCGGGCCGCGGCGGGGCAGGAGTCCTCGATCAGAAGTCGCAGGCGTCGCCGATCAAGTCGCCGTCCATGTCCGATTGACCCGGGTTGGACACAGTCGGGCAGTTGTCGGAGCCATTCAACACGCCGTCGCCGTCCATGTCCGGGTCGCAGGCGTCACCAAGACCGTCGTTATCGATGTCGCCCTGAGCGCGATTCGAATCGACCGGGCAGTTATCGCAGACATCACCGTGGCTGTCACCGTCGGTGTCGAGTTGGGTCACGTTGGGGTCGCTCGGACAATTGTCGTCCGGATTGAGCACGCCGTCTCCGTCCGTGTCATCGACGCCACCGCCAGAACACGGGTTGAGGTTCGGCCGCTGGATCGCGGAGCTGTCATCGCCGAGGCTCGATTCGTCGCAGGGCGGAGTGACCCGGGTTACGAGGTAGTAGAAGGACACATGCGGCGGCGGCACGTCAGGATCGGTCGCCGACCCGACGGAGACGCCGGACACGAGACAGAGCTGGTTGTAGCTCCAAGCCAATCCAGGCCGTGTCGAACCGCGGTAGACGTTGAACGGTCCGCCGGTGGTCGCGGTGCTCCAGCTGATCGTCGACCCGCCACCGGGGTTGACCCTGACCGAGAAGCCGACCTCTTCGCTGGCACTGACCGTGTCGGCCGGACAGGGGGCAGTGCTGCCCGTGCAGCTCTCCGCCGGATCGCAGAGGGCGCCCGACGACGCCCGGCACACGGTGGTGGCCGGTTCGAAGGCGTTGGTCGGGCAAGCCGCGGTGCTACCGCTGCAG
>JANNRU010000595.1:0-1670 GCA_031401755.1 Acidobacteriota bacterium
ACGTCGTCATCGAAGCTGAAGTAGGCGTAACCCCGCGGCTCCCCCGCCTTCCGCGCCAGGGTCGTCTTGCCGCACTGGCGAGGTCCGTGGATCAGCACAACGGGAGTGTCGGACAACGCCTCGATCAAGCGCGGCGCGGCGAAGCGTGGATGAAGCCGAAGCTCCTGCATGCCGGCCAATCGTAACCTCGAGGCTCGGCTGATTGCAAGGTTATATGTCGGCTGATCGAAACCCTTGAGGGGAACCGGATGTGAGAATGGGCCCATTTGGACTCGAACCAGGGATCAGCGGAGATCATGCTCCGCGTAGGGGCGCCATTTTGAGGTTTCTCGAGGTGGGGCCCATCGAGTGTTGCGAGTTTGCCGTGTTCGCCGTCCTGGGAGCGGCCCGGATCCGTATTCCAGTGCTGACCCCTGCCCATTGCAAGCCGGGCGTCCGAAGCCCGTCTTGACCTGCGAGACGGCCGTCAAGCTCCGGTTGACTCCAGGCTCTCGGCTACGTAACCATGTGCTCATGGCACGCGACCCTGCCAGGAATCCGGCTCGTAGCCAAGGCTCGTCTGCGCGTCGCGGTCGAGAGTGGATCGGGGGGCGATTCCCGATGCCCGGCCACGTCACCGGAGGACCGGAGCCTTACCGCCCCACGGTCGCGGCGTGGATCGAAGCCCCGGAAGGGCACGTGGTCGGTTTCGACGTTGCCACCCCGGAAGACGAACACGGAGCATTGGGCCGGGCACTGTCCAAGGCCATGCAGCAACCCTTGGTCGGTCCCCCGCGGAGGCCCTCTAAGGTTCGCGTTGCCGACGCCAGTCTCGCCGCCGAGGTTCGGGCCGTCGTGGGCGACCTCATTCCTGTGACCATTGCGGCAACACCTGAACTGGAAGACGTGGCCGATGCAGTGTTCGACTCGATGTTGAACCGGATGGGCCCGGCGAGTGATCGCAAACCCGTCGAAGATGATGCAAGCTATCTTGAGGAAGGGCGGATCTCTCCGGAAGTCGTGGCTAACCTGTTCTCCGCCGCGCGCGTGCTCGGACACGTGGCGCCGTGGAAGGTCGCAGACGACCAGCAGGTGCTACGGCTCGACATTCCCGAACTCGGAGTCGACGGTGCGTGCGTCTCGATCATCGGAGCCCTCGGCGACCACCTGGGGTTCTTGATCTTCCCTTCGCACGCCGGCTTCCGGTCGTTCCTCGAGGTGGCGTCCAACCGATCGCGCCGATCGCGCCGGATGGACCTCGGCACGACGTGGCTCTCGTTGACGCTTGTGCCCCGCGCCGAGCTCCCAGCCAGCATGCGTCGCGAAATTGCCACCCACGGATGGTCGGAGAAGGGCGACAAGTCGTATCCGCTGGTCGAGCATCGAGAGCGGGACGCTTTTCCGCGGCCCCTCACCGAACGGGACGTCCGCATTGTCTCCATGTGCGCGACATCGCTCTCGGCATTCTTCATCACGAACCGGGGAGCCTTCGAGGCGGCGGATCCGGAGCCGATCTGCCAGTCGTTCAGTGACGACTCGGACCGGATTGTCCGGTTCACGCTGCCCTACGAAGCGTTTCCTCTGTTCGACGTCGGCACGGACACGCGGCCGGCAAGCGTCGACTCCGGCCCGATTGCAGCTGGGAGAAACGATCCGTGCCCTTGTGGCAGCGGCAAGAAGTACAAGAAGTG
>JANNRU010000596.1:0-8031 GCA_031401755.1 Acidobacteriota bacterium
CCACCGCGGTGGACGGCACAACGGACGCAGTCGAGGATGAAGTCACCGGCTATCTCGTGGCACCGGGCGACGTGACCGCTGCGGCGGCCGCCATGATGCGCCTGGGGCGGTGCCCTTCGCTGCGTCGGCGCATGGGCCGACGCGCCCGCCTCCAATCGTCGCGATTCACGGCCGAGCGGGCGACCCGCGAGACGCTCGAGCTCTACCGTCAGTTCGAAACCGAACAGGTGGCCTGATGCGCCCCGTGGCGAGCGAGGCCGACTCGGGGGACGCGGCGATCGCCTTTCGCGGCGTACGCAAGGCCTTTCGCGGCCACCTGGGTATCGGACGCGTGGTCGCCGTCGACGGCTTGGATCTCGTCGTGCGGCCGGGGGAGGTTTTCGGTCTTCTCGGGCCCAACGGTGCGGGCAAGACCACCACGATCAAGATGTTGACCGGACTGGTCCAGCCCGATGCCGGAAAGATTCGGCTGTTCGGGAAACCGCCGTCGGATCCGGCGGCTCGGGCGGCGATCGGGTTTCTCCCGGAAAATCCGTACTTTTACACCTATCTCACAGCGGCCGAGTTTCTCGATTTCTACGCGCGCTTGCGGGGACTCGGGGCGACCGCGAGGCGCGAGATGGTACCCCGCATGCTCCAGCGGGTCGGGCTCGCCGAAAAGGCGACGACACCGCTGGGCAAGTTTTCCAAGGGCATGGTCCAGCGGCTGGGCTTGGCCCAGGCGATCCAGCACGATCCAGAGCTGGTGATCCTCGATGAACCGATGTCAGGACTCGATCCGATCGGCCGCCGTGACGTCCGAGATCTGATCCTCGAGTTGCGACGGGCCGGCAAGACGGTCTTTTTTTCCAGTCACATCCTGCAAGATGCCGAGCTGATCTGCGATCGCGTCGCGATCCTGGATCGAGGCCGTGTCATCACGTCCGGACGCCTCGACGATCTCGTTTCCAGTCAGGTGAGTTGGTACGAGGTCGCCATTCGCGGAGCGTTGCCGGAGCGCCTGCCGGCGACCGTCGTTTCAAGGGACGGCGGCGAGACGCTGCTTCGCGTCGACGAGGTCGAATCGCTTGAGGCCTTGATGGCCGCGGTTCGAGCATCGGGCGGCCAGGTCGTTTCGCTGTGGCCGTGCCGTGAGACGCTCGAAGATCTGTTCCTGCGTAAGCTCCAGCATCCGGTCCACGACAAGGTGAGGACGCGATGATCGACGGACTAGCGGCGCGCGTGCCTCCGCCGTGGACTGCGATCCGGGCGATCGCACTGAACACGTTTCGAGAGGCGATCCGCGATCGAATCCTCTACCTGCTGCTCGTTTTCGCGCTCGTGCTCATTGGCAGCTCGCGAGTCATCTCCTTGATGACAGTGGGCGATGAGAACAAGATCATCAAGGACATCGGGTTGAGCGCGATTTCGATCTTCGGCGTCCTGACCGCGGTCTTCGTCGGCGTCTCGCTTGTTTTCAAGGAGATCGAACGCCGGACGATTTATACGTTGCTCGCGAATCCCGTGCGACGCTGGCAGTTCGTGACCGGCAAGTTCTTCGGCTTGCTCGCCGTCCTGGCGCTGAACGTAACCTTGATGTCCGTTGCCTTGTTCGCACTGCTCGGTTTTCGGGGCGCGTCTCCGTGGGGTCTCCTGCCAGCCGTCCTGATGATCGGGATCGAGTTGACGATCATCACGGCAGTGGCGCTGCTGTTCTCGAGTGTCACCAATCCGATCCTCGCTGCCGTAGCGACCGCCGCGACCTACGTCATGGGACACCTTGCCTGGAGCCTCCAGCTATTGAAAGCGCGAGTGGATTCGGTGGCCGGGTCGGCCTTTTGCGATCTGGTCTACTGGGTCGTTCCGGGTTTCGACCGCTTGGACATCAAAACCGAAGCGGTTCACGGCATCACCCTGCCTTCCGGCTTTCTACCGCTGGCCATCGCTTACGGTCTGGGGTACGCGGCGGTCGTGTTGTTCGTCGCCTGTGTTCTCTTTGAGCGGCGGGATTTCTCGTGACGCTCCGGCGCTTGCTCGCAAGTCTTCTGCTGCTCGGCTTGGTGTTGTCGACGACGGTGACCGCGCGCGCGCTCGACAAACTCGATCGCCTTCGTCTGGCAGAGGAGGAGTTGCTCTACCTTCCGAACGGCCGTCACATCAAGTTGATGAGCCTCGGGCATCAGGCGCTGTTCGCCGATCTCTTCTATATCTGGGCGATCCAGTACTACTCTAACTACGAACGCAAGGATCGTTATCGGTACGTCGAACATGTCTTCGGCGACGTCATCGGTGAGCTCGATCCGTATTACGTCGATCCGATCTGGCTCGGCGCGCTGATCTTGAGCGTGGAGGCCAACGATCTGGAAGCCGGCCTGAGGCTCTTGGACCGGGGACTGACCCGCAATCCGACCCAATGGATCTTTCCCTATCTTGCCGGGTGGGAGCTGTACCATCGCCGCGAATTCGAGCGCGCTGCGGTTTACTTCGGCCGGGCGGCCTCGATTCCGGGCGCCCCGCCGGTCACCCGCCGCATGCGCGCGGGGATGTTTTCCAAGGCAGGATTGCTCGAGGACGCCCTTCGGCAGTGGCAAGAGGTGATCGATGATTCGGCGAGCGACGAGACCTCCCGCCGGGTCGCGGGACTTCAGTTGCGGGAATTAGCGCTGAAACGAGATCTAGCGACGCTCCGCGATGCGGTCGAGCGGTTCCGGAACGAGAACGCCCGACTGCCTCGGTCATTGGAGGAGTTGCACCGACGGGCCTACATTCAACAGGTGCCGCTGGACCCGAACCAGAATCCGTACCGACTCGATCCGCGGACCGGCGAAGTCCGATCAACCGCGGGCCGAATGCTGGGGGGCGAATGATCGACACGGGATTTCCCGAACCGGTCGCATCCGTGTTCGTTGCGGCGTTCGGGCTCATTCTGGGGAGTTTCCTCAACGTTTGCATCTACCGGCTTCCGCTCGGGGAGAGCATCGTCCGGCCGCGCTCGCGCTGTCCCAAGTGCGGGGACCCCGTGACTTGGTACCAAAACCTGCCCGTGATCTCCTGGATCATGCTTCGCGGACGCTGCGCGGGGTGTCGGACCCAAATCTCTTGGCGCTATCCGTTGGTGGAGCTCATTAGCGCGGCGATTGTCGTCGCGCTCTGGCGAATCGTGGGTCCGGGAGCCGCGTTCCTCATCGCCGGTGGATTCGCCCTGGCTCTGGTCGTCCTGTTCTTCACCGACCTCGACCACCAATTGCTTCCCGACGCGGTGACGCTGACCGGATTCGCGACCGGAATCGCGATCGCTTGGCTCAACCCGCACCTTCCCGGCGAAGGTTGGGGCCGAGTCTGGGCTGCGCTGGCGGGAGCCGCAGTCGGCTCCGGGCTTCTTTGGGGCGTGGGAGAGGTTTATTCTCGCCTCCGAGGCGTCGAGGCCATGGGCTTCGGCGACGTTAAGATGATGGCGATGGTCGGAGCCTTCACCGGTCCTGCCGGGGTGCTGTTCACGATCTGTCTCGGCTCCGTCATGGGCGCGATCGTCGGTATCGCACTGATTCCGCTTCGAGGACGCACGATGGCTGACAAGCTGCCGTTTGGCTGCTTCCTCGCGCCCGCCGCGTTCGTGGCGATGTTTTTCGCGCGAGACGCCTTCGCGGCCTACATGTCCCTGCTCCGTCCCCCCGCCTGAATTCGGGGTCTCCCAGCCTCCCAAGCGTCGGAATCGCTTCCGTTCCGACCGGGGTTCGTGTACAATGCGCCCACTGTTCGCAGCAGCAGGTGACTCGATCCCTCCTGGCGATTTCGAGCAGAGATCGCGGCACAGTTGGGATTCTGAGTCAAGGCCGGGAACGCCCACGGAACCACGTACGGGGGGGAGCGATGTCGACCGATGCGCGACGGCGCGGGAGACCGAGGGGTCGAGAGATCGGTGTCAGTCTGCCCGAGTTGCTGGTCGTTCTGGCGACGATCGCGCTCGCCGCAGCCGTCGCCATTCCCCAGATCCAATTTCGGGTGCGCGAGGGTCGTGTTCGCTGGGCCGCGTCGCAGTTCGACGTGGTCCTCCGGGCGACCCGGATGGTTGCGATCGGCAATTCAGAGGCAACGGTCGTCGACCTTCACCCGTCCCCAGCGAATTGGTACAGGTACTCCGACAGTCTCGGCAATTCCACCGATGTCGTGTTGCCGGTTGGGGTTCGGATGCTGGCCGAACCTCCGCTCGCGGTTGTCTTCAATGCCAACGGCTCCGTCGAGGAACCTCCGACTGCGATCCGGTTCGAAACCGACCTCGATTCAGAGACCACAGAACGGTGGACGGTCCAAGTCTCGTTTGCCGGGAGTCCCTCTCTCGTCCGCGAGCGACTGATCGAAGAAGCCGAGGTGGGCCCGGGCTCCGGGTCTTGACCGCGCGGCGGCGTGTGGCGACGCCGACCCGGGTCCGGGCCGATGGTTTCAGTTTGATCGAGGTCGTCGTCGCGGTTGGGCTACTGGCTGGCGTACTGTTCTTCACCGCGGCCCTGTTGACCGTCGGATCTCGCCAAGTTCGTGGTGGCGGGTACAGTTCCGAGGCTCTGTCCATGACCCGAGACGTGATCGAGAAAATCGAGGGCTGGAGCTTTGAGCGACTCGTCGATCAACTCGGATGCCCGTCCAACGTGGACGCCTGTGTGCTCGATTCAACGGTCGCCGGTGGGATGGCTGCGGAGTGGAAGCCGCGGCTCGAACGCACGATGCCGGGCGGCGCGCACCTCGAGATTCGTATCGAGGGCCTGGACGAGGCGGCCTCCCCGGTGCCGCTGGACAAAGCCGTAGCAGTGCGGCTGACGGTCTCGGTGATCTGGTACGAGGGACCACGCCGTCGCGACGTCCATTTGAAATTAGTCCGCACATGACCGATCACGCCGGGACCGAGCCTTCCGCAAACAGGGGTTTCAGCCTTCCGGAGATGCTGGTGTCGTTGCTCGTCATGGCGGTGGTGGCCATGGTGGCGCTGTCGCTGTACGACCAGGCTCGGCGCTCGATGCACATCGGCGAAAACGTCGCGGAGCAGCAGCAGCAGGTTCGGATCGCGCTAGAGTTCATCTCCTCGCAACTCCTCGACGCCGGGTTGAATACCTGGCCCGACGGGGACCGCGCCCGACCCGATGAACAGATCGAGGCCGCCTTCGAACACGCGATCGTCTTTCGCGTCGATCGAGACGGCCAGGATCCTGTCGAATCGCGGGACCCCGAGGAATCTCTCGCAACGGGCGGTCCGTACCGCACGGTGTCGATCGGCAACGACGAGATCGTGGCCTACGTCGTCGCGCGCGAGAACAGCAACGACACGCTCAGATTCGAAGCCGACGTCGCTGGAGCTCCACGGGACGGAACCGTCGAACCGGTCGAGATCGACGATCTCGATCTGGAACTTGCGAATCCGCCGTACACGCTCTATCGAGTGACGCTCGGCGACGACGGTTCCCCGGAGAAGATTCCCGTCGTCGAGCAGATCCGAACGCTACGATTTCGCTACTACGATCGATTCGGCGACGAGATTCCCTATGCCGATCTCGGCGGTGACGAGACGGCATCGCGGCGCCAGGCCCGCGCCTTGATCCGTCGCATCCGCGTGGAGATCGAGGGCCTGACCCGCGACCAGGATCCGAAGTGGGTCGATCTCTCCGATCTCGATCCGGCGACCCGCCGAAAGCGAAAATACGCGCTGGCGACCGATTTGAAGCCGCGCAATCTAGGGCTCGCGGGATTCCGAGATGTCTTCGGCGACATCATCCCTCCCGCACCTCCCGCGGCACCCGACCTGCATCCCGGGCATTGCAATGGATTGTGGGCCACTTGGTCCCCGGGTCCCGCCGAAGACGAAGTCGACTACTACCGCGTGAGTTGGACTCCCGCATCCGGTGGTCCGGCGCTGACGTTGACTTCGGTTCTGGCGCAGGCGTACCTCTCGCCGCTCGTCGATGGACAGGCTTATCGTGTGACGGTCCGCGCGGTCGATTCGGCGGGAAACCTCAGTGTGCCGTCACCCGTGGCAACGGCCACTCCCGCAAACGGGAACACCCCGGGACCCCTGGGCGCTGTCGTCGCTACGCGCACGGGGGCGGGGGAGGTCGACCTCTCGTGGGGCGCGGTACTCGAAAACACGGACAACTTACCGGCAGCGGATCCGGGGGCCCCGGCGCTGCGCGACCTAGCGGGCTATCGCATCTACCGCTCGACGCTCGCCGGGTTCGACCCGAATTCGGTTCCGGTCTATGCGGCGCTCGGCCACGGCCCGGCACCCAGGTTCACGGATGCGACGCCGATCTCCTGCGACGAGTCCTACTATCGTGTCGCGGCGGTCGATCTTTGCGGGACGGAAGGCGAGATCAGCCCGGAGGTGCACCTTGGACCGCTTTCGACCGGATCGCCACCGAAGCGGCCCTACAACGAGGACGCCTATGTTTCGCCGACTGGAGAGGGTCTAAGAGTCAAGTGGCGTAAGGTCTTCGAGGACGTCCTGGACCGGCCGACCTGGGTGACGAACTACGTCGTTCAGCGCGCGATCGTGCCGCCCCCCAGCCCCGGTAACCCGCCTCTCGACGCCGAGTACGAACCGCCGATCATGCTTGGGGACGTCGACGAATTCTTCGACAATCCCGTAGTCCCGGCAGGGAAAACCGTGATCTACCGTGTGAAAGCGATCGATGGCTGCGGGAACGAGTCCGACTGGTCAGGCACGACGAATGTGCCTTGCGTGTTCGTCGGAGCGTTGCGAATCGTCGAGCCGGCTTACGGCACCGCTTTCAGCGGCGATCTTCGAGTTCGAGTCGTCTTGGAAGGCGGCGACCCGGGCACGTACTTCGAGCGGTTTCGACTGAAGGCCCGCCGATCTTCCGACGGCGCGGAGTGGGAGGTCGCGACCTACCCCGGCTTGCCTCCGGAGTTGGATCACGTTTGGGACGCTGCCGCTTCGGGCGCAACGGGCCACTACGAGCTGACGGCGATCCTGATCTACCAAGATGCTCCCGATCTCTGCGAGTCCAGCACGTCGGTCTTCGTCCACAAGGTCGATCCATGACGCCCGTGTCGGTGCGCTCGTCGGCGAGCCGAGGTTCGGCGTTGATCCTTGCGTTGCTCGTGACGTTCATTCTCACGCTGCTCGGCATTTCCTTCTTGCTCACGACCGGAACGGAGAGCCGCATCGCTGAGAACGAACGGCGCGAGGCACAGACCCTCTACGCGGCCGAAACCGGCCTACGCGTCGTCCGTTATTGGTTCGACGCGCCGAGTGCGGCGCTGGGCTTCCCGCCCGACGCCGCCTGCGATCGAAGCCGCCGAAGCGTGATCGATGAAGACGATCCGTACGGCACACCGCCGACGCCGGCCGATGGTTCCACGATCCCGTTTTACAAGCAATCGATCGACCAGAACGGTGACGGTGAAGACGATCTGTTCTCGACCCCGTATCGGGGAGATCTGAGGCACAAGCTGCTCGGTGCCGACGGATGGCCGGACCTGCGCATCGATGATTCCGAGCTGGCGGCGCGGGAGTTTCTGAAGGAACTTTCGTCCAAGCTCTTCGGGCCCGACGAGATCGGACCGCGGCCCCGCCTACGAATCTCGCGGATCGAGCTGTTCGCGCCTCCCTATCTGCGAGGTGTGAGCGGTTGGCAGCGGTACGGCATGGGCACGGTGCGCGTAGCGGCCCGACTCTACTCCGCCGTCGGAAACCGGAAGTTGGCCGAGCACGCAGTCTACGGTGTCTTGAACGAGGTGCCGTGGTCCGGGCCGTTCGGTCCGCTGCATTCCTGCGGCGAGCTGGCGCTGACGGGCACGCCGTTCGCCGCGCGCTGGGGCGTCGTGACGTCGGCAGGTGCGGCCAAGCTGTCGTTGGGCACGCTACCGCAGTCCTGGCCGCGGTCGCTCCCGACGTCTCCACTCGCGGATACGTTGGCCCCGTCGGATGCGAGCGAGTTCGTCGCGCTGCGAGACGGGCCGCTCGCCGGAGTGGAATTGGGCGACCCGTGGGTTCGGGTACGGGTCGGCGAACAGCTCGACGGCGCTCCACCTGGAACTCAGCCG
>JANNRU010000597.1:0-13146 GCA_031401755.1 Acidobacteriota bacterium
CGCGTCGATTTCGTCGCGCGCCGTAGCGGCTCTGCTCGCGCGCGGCGATTCGGGGCGGGAACGGCTCGCCGTCTGCTTGCGACGACTGACTCGAAGCGTCCGGATCGGTCGAGCCAGGCAGGCCGGGCTTGTCGCGTCGCACCTTCGCGCCGCCGGAGAACCGCTGCAGGTTCGCAGCGCGATCAGGGACTGGAACCTGTCGCTCAATCGTCTCGTCGGAGTGTTCGCGGGCCGAGGGCAACGTCCGACGCCAGGAGAACCTTCGTGACCGAAATCGTCAACGCCGCCATGCTCGAGATCCAGGCGGCGATGCTCGCGCGATCGCTCTATCCAGCCGAGCATCCGCGGATTCGCAACTGCGAGCAACGGGCGCATCGGATGCTCTCCGAGCTCCTCACCGCCCGCGCTGAGTTGAGCGTGTTCGCGGTGGAAGATCGCGTCGTCACCGACGACTCGATTCTAAGCGCCAGCGCGAGTTTGAGCGAGAGCATCTTCAAACGCCTGAAGCGACGCGGCGTCGATCGCCTGACTTTCCTGGCCGGGCTCGAAGAGCTCGAGCTGCAATGTTTCTTGGACGCGTTGGGCACCGAGGATGGCGTCGTTCCCATTCGTGCCACGGAACACTTGGCGATCGGCTACATCCGCAAGCGAACCGAAGTAACCGACGAAGACGCGCAAGTCCTGGATGCGCTACCTCCGGCGGGGGCCGACAATCTTTCCGGCGCCTTCGAGGAGGTGTGGAACGACTTCGGGAAGAATCGACGCTTCGACTCGGACAAGGCGAGCGACATCGTCCGTGAGATCTCGCGAGCCTTGCGTGACAACGTCGGAGCCGTGCTGCCGGTGGTCCAGTTGAAAACTTTCGATGAATACACCTTCGTGCACACGATCAACGTGGCGATCCTGAGCACCGCCCTGTGCGAGGCGGTCGGCTTCACCGGACCGGATGCCCACGACCTGTCACTCGCCGCGTTGCTGCATGACGTCGGCAAGCAGATCATTCCGACGACGTTGCTCAACAAGACAGGAAGATTCACGGACGAAGAGTTCCGACTGGTGCAACTACATCCGGTCGAGGGCGCCCGGATGCTGCTTGGCGCGCCCGGGGTCCCCGAAATCGCGCCGATCGTGGCCTTTGAGCACCACATCCGCGCGGACGGCAGCGGCTATCCGCGCGTCCCACGCCACTGGCGCTTGAACCTGGCGAGCCGGATCGTTCAGGTCGCCGACGTCTTCGATGCGCTGCGCACGCATCGGCCCTACCGTCCGGCATTGCCGCTTCTCGAAATCGTCGCGTTGATGAAAAAAGATGTCGGAGTCTTCTTCGACGCCGACCTCCTGGATGTCTTCTTCCAGCGAGTCGTCACGCGCGGGCTTCCGACCCCGACGACCTGAGTTCACGTGCTCAGCGACGCCGTCGTCAATCAAGAAAGTGTCAGGAACCGAATCGCGAGGTCGAGAACCGGCAGATCGACCGTTTGTTTTCGATGCGCGTCGAGGCTCGCCCGGCGCTCGCGGTCCAGCATCGCAAAAGTGCGTAAAACGCGCCGCGCGAAGAGACTGTCGACAACATCGCCACTGCGTTCCCGCTCTCGCACGCGCTCCGGACCGAAATTGTAGGCTGTCAGGGCCTTCCTCGTATCGCCGCCGAAGTCATCCAGCAGGTCCTGGAAATACCGGACTCCGAGGCGGACGTTGTACGCCGGCTCGAACAATACTTCCTCGCCCGCCCAATCCAGTGCCAGTCGATCGGCGAGCGCTTGAGCGACGAAGGGACGAAGTTGCATCAGGCCCATCGCACCCATCGGGCTGACGGTCTCCGAACGAAACGAACTCTCCTCGGCGACGATCGCACCGACGAGAAGCGGATCGGCGCCGACCGCGATTGCCTCCGAGTGAATCACTTCGACGAGCTGACGGCGTCCAGATTGTGCGACCGTCCTGTGCGCGCCCACCAGATCGAGAACGATTCGTTGCTCGATCGCCGCGCGTGCGGTCTGGTCGACACCGGCGAAGCGCCCGTTCGCCCGATCGGCGCATGTCGCAATCTCGTCCCGCAATAGGCCGACACCTGTGACGGCGAGCCGCTCGATCGCGGCGGAGCTGCGGTCGAGAATTCGACGCGATGGGCCGGAAGATGCCGGAATCGCGATCGCGATCAACACCGCGGCGAACGAAAACGCCACGGCCGCCGGGCGCGTCGCCGCCGGTCGAACGGGCGTACTGCTCGTTGCGCTAGCGACCAGGGCAGGCGCCCAGTCGGTTTTGAGGCTGGCCGAGATCTCCGGGTCCTGCGTCTGTTTGCTGGAACTTGGGAGTCGGCTCGCCGGACGGCGTATTACCGATCGCATAATGAGGACCCCCGTTGTTACACAGGTCGCCGCGCCTGTCAAGTTCGGGCTCAAGCGCCTCCGAGTCACCTCAGTGGGTCCATCGGGGTTCGGTCGCACTTCGCCGGGATTGTTCGGATCGGCGATCCACCGGTCCCGTCGGCTTAAATCAGGGCGACGGCGGGAGGAGGAGACCTGCCATGAGCGCGCCGACGTTGATCACAACGTGACCCACAATCGGGGTCAGCAATCGCCCGGAACGTTCGTAGGACAGCGCGAGCACGATCCCGATCGTCAGGTAGACGAGGAATCCGGATGCATTGAAGTGCGTCAGCGCGAACAACGACGCAGAGATCAGGAGTCCCGTCGCCAGACCGGCTTCCGCACGCAATCTGCGATAGATATAACCGCGAAAAAATACCTCTTCGGCCAGCGGACCGATGAGCACCATCCACGGAACGAGCCGCTGCAGGAGGTCCGGGCGCGAGAGGATTTGTTGAACCCAATCCTGCTCCTGCACGGGCAGTCCGACCGCACCTAGAATCGTCGAAACCAGTTGACTCGCGGCGAGCGCCAGACACCCGCCGATCAATCCGACGAGAATCGCCCCACCGCGACCGGTCCGGATCGCCAAGCACGCATGCTCGACGCGACGACGTGCCAGCAGCCAGCCGACGAGGAGGAAAACCGACGATTGGATCGTCAACAACACGAAGAGGCTGCGTGGCTCTTGCTCGATCAGTTGATCGAAATTCTGCGACGGTCGCGTTTCGGGGATGGCGCCCATGAACCCTGCACGCTTGAGCGCCTGGGCGATCTCCGTGGTGGCCTTCCCCTCGTCTTCCACGCCATCTAGGACGAGTTGGTCTCGCCCATCGAGCAGCTGCACGCTGATCGACTTGGCGATTGCGGCCCGCCCGAGATCATCGAGCAGGGTTTCCGACGCAGCGCCGGTCGGTGTTTCTGCGGGATCGGGAATCAAAGGCACGGTGATTCGATCGAACGTCACGAACGGCAACGTGAACAGCAGCGTCACCGCGATCGCTCCGAGCAGGGAGAGTGTTGCTTCAAGGGTCGCGCGCGCAGACCGTGCCGCCAAATCTAGGTTCATTGGCGGAGCCTGCGCCCCGCCGCGGAGTCTGTCAAGATTCGTGTCACGGTGACCAGTCCATCGGGTAGAGCGATTCCGCCATGATCGCCGACGGCGCGACACCGGATCGCTATCGGCGACTGGCGCTACTCGGCAGCGGAGCGACGGGTCAGGTTTGGCTGGTCGAAGACGCGCTGCGACCCGGGTCGCGCCTGGCGCTCAAGGAACTGACCGAGGAGCGGCCGGGTGCGGAAACCGCATTGCGACGGGAGTTCGTCTGGCTCTCTCGACTGCGCCACCCGGGCCTTGTCGAGGCCTACGACCTCGATCGCTCCCCCGTGTCCGGACAACTCAGGCTTGCGCTCGAATATGTCGAAGGCTCCTCGATCGCGGAAGTCACCGGCGAGGGCCCGGCCGCGTTCCTAGAACTCATCGCCGACGCGCTCGGCGCACTGAACTTCCTTCACGACTTCGGTTTGGTTCATCGCGATTTGAAGCCGGCGCACGTCTTGGTGCGCCGTTGGCCGCGGCTTGGATCCCGCGTCGTGTTCCTCGATTTGGGGCTCGCCGTCGATTGTCCGACCGACCCCTCCGCCGAACCCGACGCTCCGGCCCCTGCCGGTACTTTGCCCTACCTTGCACCGGAAATGCTCGCGGGCTTGCCCGCGGGACGTCGGTCCGACCTCTTCGCGCTCGGCGCGGTGCTGGCCGAGTCGCTCGACCGAAGCCTGCGCCCGGCGGACGTGGGTCGAGACCAGCGGCGGAGCGACGAGAGTCGACCACGACCGAAGCTTCCGGACGGGTGGCCGGCGGGTCTGGCCGGTTGGCTTGCCGACCTCATGCACGCCGATCCGAGGCAACGGCCCGCCGGAGCACGGGAAGCGCTGGCGCTGCTCAACGTCGCCTGCGGAACGGCCTTGACCCTGGACACCGCACGGACTCGCGCGGCGCGACTCGCTTCCGATCCGCCACCCGGACGAGAGAGCGAGTTGCGTCAACTGTGGTCGCTGCTCGACGCGCCGGCGGGTCCGAGAATCGTCTGGCTCACCGGTCCCCCGGGGAGCGGCAAGAGCCGAATCTTGCGCTGGCTGCGCGCCGAAGCGATCGGCCATTCGTTCCGTGTCGTGGGGCCGGCACCGACGGTCACCGAGGGGCGCGCAGAGGAAGACGAGGCTCTCGAACGGCTCCGCTCGCGGGCCTACCGCGAGCCGACGCTAGTTCTGCTGGATGAGATCGAGTCGGGGCCGGCGCGCACTTGGGGAGTTCTCGAACGGATCGCGCGCGAGGGAAAGGCGGCACCGCTACGTGTCGTCGTCGCCCTGCGGCCGGCGGAAGTGACCGACGCGACACTCAAGCGTCTGCTGGAGAACACCGGCGCGGTCCCGACTCTGCACCGCATCCACCTGCGGCCCCTCGGGGTTGCGGGGGTCCGCGCGCTGGTCGAGCGCGCGCTGGGGTCGACCTCCGTCGCCGAGTCGCGCGTGATCCGGTTGGTCGAGGAGTCGGAGGGCAACCCAATGCTCGTTGAGGCGGCGCTCGTCGGCGAGGGTCTCGACTCCGGTAAGCGCGCTCGACGCGCGAGCCGACTCGCGCGCTCGATCGTGACCAGGGTGGACTTGCTCTCCCCAGCGGGACGCGCGTGGCTCGTGGCCCTGGTGGTGCTCGGCAACGACGTTGGCGAAATGCTCGTATCCCGAGTCGCCGGACTTGAGCCGGCGGTTGCACGCGAAGCCGCCGACGAGGTCCGCTTGGCCGGACTCGCCCGTCTGGTACGCGGACGATTTGCGCCGGAGTCCCGCTGGGTCGTCGAACAGGTACTCGGGCGGCTGGACTCCGCAGGCCGGCGCGATCGTTGCCGTCGTGCCGCAGGCGCCTGTATCGAGGTCGAAGGCCCGTTGGGCGAACCCGCTCGCCTGGCCCGCCTCTGGAGCAGCTGCGGAGAGAACGAGCGGGCGATCGAGGCGGCGGAACGGGCGGCGCGACTGTCGGAGCTCGATGGAGACTCTGCGGCAGAGGCCGCGCATTGGTCTTTTGTCTTGAAGCTGCTGCGGCTCGGAGACTCTCGCGCTCGGAGGATTCGGGCGCGAAAAGCCCACGCGCTCGCCGCCGCGGGTCGTCATGCTGCCGCCGCGCGTTCGTGGGCCGGAGCCCTCGGTCGTCGGACGGATTCCGATCAACGAGCGGATTGGCTCGGTCTGCAAGCCTTGGAGCTCGTGCAAGCGGGTCGCTTCGGACGCGCCAGAATCGTGGCCGAAGCCGCCCTGCGGCTGGCCGATCGCAACGCGGATCCAGCCGCCGAGGCCCGAGCGTCGCGCGCCCTCGGGCTCGTGTTCGGTCGTCTCGGGCGGGAAGCGGAGGCCTGCCCGCTGTTCGAGCGTGCGCTGGCGATCTACCAGTCGTCGGGCGACGTCGGCGGCGAGGCGGACACGTTGCACGCATTGGCAGCGGCCAAGGATCGCCAGCAGCGCGCGGACGCTGGAGACGACTTCCGTCGTGCGGTCGAACTCTACCGCCGGCTCGGCCGCCCGCGAAACGAATTGAAGAGCATCGTCGGACTGGCGATAATCCACATGCGGGCGGGACAGCTCGATCCGGCGGAGTCGCTGCTCGAAGACGTGCGCCGCCGGGCGCTCGATCACGGAGACCTCGAGCTGCTGGAAACGTCGCTGTCGAGGCTCGCTTCGCTCGCGATCGCCCGCGGACGGCTCGACAAGGCGCTCGATCTCGGCCAGGAAGCCCTCGACCAAGCGGTGCATCTCGGCGATCGCAACCGCGCGCTACTCGACCGTTGCCGGCTGGCCGAAGCACTCGTCGCCTGCGGCCGACCGGCGCAGGCCGCAGACCTGCTGCGGGCGGGCCTGGAGTCGCCGCTTGAACAGGTCGAACCGGACGCGGTGGACTACGCGCGGCTGATGTTGGCGCATGCGCTCCTGGAAGCGCCGGGGGCCGACGAACGAGACGTCGGCCAACTCCTGGACTTGGCGCGTCACGGATTCCAGGAGCGCGGAAGACAGCGCCCGCTGGCCTCCGCATTGGTGCTCGAACTGGAGCGACGCTCCCGTCCGGGGGAGCAGGAGCCGTTCGATCCGATCTGGAGCGCCTGGGAAGCACTCGAACGCGACGGCGTCGTTGGTGTCGCGGACGAATTGGCCGTGCGGTCTCGGCTCGCGAGGTCGGCACTCGAGTTCATGCGCGGGAACGACGCGATTGCCCGCGACCTGGCCGTGGAGGCCGCCCGGCTGGGCCGCTTGGCCGATCTGCCGGCCCTCGAAGCGCGGGCGGCCGCGCTTGAAGCTCAGGTGGCCGAACGCCAAATGGACCAAACCGTGTGGGCCGACGCGATCCGTCGCGGAGCCCGCTTGCGCGACGCCGCCGCCGCGCGGATCGATGATCCCTCCGTCCGAGCGAGCTTCCTCGACCGGCCGGCGATGCGCGAACTGGTGCGCGGGGGAACGGCAACCCGCTCCGGTGCGGACCGCCGATTGATCGCGCTGTACGAGATGATCCGAACCGTGAACTCCGAGACGGATCCCGAAGCCCTGCTCGAGGCGATTCTCGACATGGCGCTGTCGGCCGTCGAGGCCGAACGCGGCATGATTCTGCTCGCCTCCTCCGAGGGCGGCATCGCGGTGCGGTTGGCTCGTAATCTCGAGCGGGAAACCGAGCGCGAGGCCGAAGACTTCAGCCGCACGATCGTCGCCGAGGCCGGTGCCGGTCGATCGATCGTCGCCCTGGACGCCGCCGGCGACCCACGCTTCCGCGAACTGAAGAGCGTTGCGCTTCACGGCGTGCGCTCACTAATGTGCGTCCCGCTGCGCTCGCGGGGTCGGATCATCGGCACCGTCTATCTGGACAGTCGACGGCGCGGGGGGTTGTTCGACGGCGACGACCTGCGGTTCGTCGAGGCCTTCGCCGATCACGCCGCGCTCGCCCTCGAGAACGCTCGGGAGCGGGATGCGCTGGCTCGAGAAAACCGCCGTCTTTCGAGCGCGGTCGAGGAACGGGTTCGATTCGGCGAACTCGTCGGCCGCTCCGAATCGATGCGTGCGGTCTTCCACCTACTCGAGCGCGTGGCCGAGAGCGACTTACCCGTGCTGATCCAAGGTGAGAGCGGTACCGGTAAGGAACTCGTCGCTCGTGCGATCCACCTGCATGGTTCAAGGCGCCGCAAGATATTCTTGAGCGAGAATTGCGCCGCGATCCCCGAAGCTCTGCTCGAAAGCGAACTCTTCGGCCACGTTCGCGGATCCTTCACCAGCGCGGACCGGGATCGTCGGGGGCTGTTTGAGCTCGCCGACGGCGGAACGTTGTTCCTCGACGAGGTCGGCGACATGTCGCCGCCGATGCAGGCGCGACTGCTCCGCGAGCTTCAGGAGGGAGAGATCCGTCGCGTCGGCGGGGAACGCCCACAGCGGGTCGATGTTCGGATCCTGGCCGCGACCCACCGGGATCTGCCGCAGGAGGTCGCTGCGGGTCGATTTCGCGAAGACCTGTTTTATCGGATGCACGTCCTGTCGATCCGTATCCCGCCGCTGCGCGAACGACCCGACGATGTCGACCTGCTCATCGACCACCAGCTCGAACGCATCGGTCGCGAGCGCGGCAGGACCCCCATCCAGCTGACTCCGGGAGCGCGGGAGGCGTTGCTGCGCCACGATTGGCCCGGCAACGTCAGGCAACTCGAAAACTGCCTGCAACGATTGACACTGCTTGCGGGCGACCGTCCGATCGACGTCGAGGCGTTGTCGCGCGACGAGTCCCTGCGCTCGCTCGTGCCCGCGCCGTGTCGCGCCTTCGCCATCAGCGACGGTGTCCGGGATCAGGTACGCCGGGCGCTCTCCGCCGCCGGAGGCAATCGGGAGAAGGCGGCGAAGTTGCTCGGCGTTTCCCGAGCGACGATCTACAGGAAGATCCGGGAGCTCGGGCTGAACTGACCTCCTGCCGGCGGGGCGGGTTTCCGGGGAATTCTGCTTCGGACGCTGGCGCTGCACCGCCCTTCAGTCACGCAACATATGCGATGCACCCCGTGTCGACTTGCCTTGAAGCCGACATCGCATACATCTTTTGATTGCAATCGGATATTTAATCCGATACGATCCGAAAGGGGTGCCGCATGAGACCCTGTAGGCTCTGGCGATTCACTTTCGCTTCGCTGCTCGGCGGCCTCCTCTTGATGCAGATTCCGCAGACCGTCCTCGCCGAGGCGCCAAGGACTGTCCTTCTGGAATCGATTCGTGAGGAGGGCTCGCGGCTGGAGGTGAGGGCGTGGTCGGACCGCGATGGCGTCGCGTGTCGGGTTGTCGTGACTTATTCACGAGCAACGGGATTCGAATCGATCTCGATTCCGGCTGTCGCGAACGGCGGGCAGAACCGCTGGGTATTGCTACTGCCCGATCGAGTCGGGGGTCCGATCGACGTCGGGATCATCGTCGACGACGGCACACCGTTTTGAGGTAATTGAGCTCGACATCTCCCCCCCAAGCGATGTCGCAGCCCTGAAGCGTTCGCCGATTATTTCCCCCAATCGGCGAACGCCTTTTTTTCGCCATCGAACGGATGACGCACGCTGTCGCCTCTGTTAACTTGAGCGGACGAGGACCGTCCATGGAGGTCTTGCGCGATGCCGTCGATCGACAGCAGCCCCGAATTCGTTGCCGATGTTTATTCTGCGATCTCCAGTCGGTTGAAGATCGTCCGGAATCGCCTGAATCGTCCCCTGACGCTCTCCGAAAAGCTCTTGTTCGGGCATCTGGATGACCCAGCGCTGGCCGAGCTTCGTCCCGGCCAGAGCTATCTGGCTCTACGTCCGGACCGCGTGGCGATGCAGGACGCGACGGCACAGATGGCACTGCTCCAATTCGCGCAGGCAGATATCCCGAGCGTCGCGGTGCCGACGACGGTGCATTGCGATCACCTAATCCGGGCCTATCAGGGGGCGAACCAGGATATCCGGGTCGCGCTGGACGAGAACGACGAGGTCTACTCGTTCCTCCAGACCGCGTCCGCGCGTTACGGCATCGGATTCTGGAAACCGGGCGCCGGGATCATCCATCAGGTGATCTTGGAGAACTACGCCTTTCCGGGCGGGATGATGGTCGGAACCGACTCCCACACGCCGAACGCCGGCGGCCTTGGAATGTTCGCTTCCGGAGTCGGTGGTGCCGACGCGGTGGATGTGATGGCCGGATATCCGTGGGAGGTGAAATACCCGAAGCTCATCGGGGTCCGCCTGACGGGTAAGCCGAACGGTTGGACGGCACCGAAAGACGTCATTCTCAAACTCGCCGGAATTTTGACCGTCGACGGCGGAACGAACGCGGTCATTGAGTACTTCGGGCCCGGCGCTCGGGAACTCTCCTGCACCGGCAAGGCGACGATCACCAACATGGGAGCCGAGATCGGTGCGACCACGTCGATCTTTCCATTCGACGAATCGATGGCGCGCTACCTGCGAGGTACGGACCGGGGCGAACTGGCGACTCTCGCCGAACGGAACGCAGAATTGCTGCAGGCCGACGACGATGTTGCCCGCACGCCGGAGCAGTTCTTCAGTCGGATAGTTGACATCGACCTGTCGACACTGGAACCGCATCTCGTGGGACCTCACACCCCGGATCTCGCCAGACCGATCTCCACGATGAAGGAGGCGACACGGCGCGAGGGCTATCCGGATGCGATCTCGGTCGCGCTGATCGGTTCGTGCACCAACTCTTCCTACGAAGACATCTCCCGCGTTGTCGATGTGGTGCGCCAAGCCAAGCGACACGGCATGACTCGGACTCCGACCGCGCTGATGATCACGCCGGGCTCGGAGATGGTCCGTGCCACGATCGAACGTGACGGCCAACTGGCCGAGCTCGAGAGCTTCGGAGCGACGGTGCTGGCCAACGCCTGCGGACCCTGCATCGGGCAATGGAAGCGCGACGAGATCCGGGATGGGCAGAGAAACACCATCGTCACTTCGTTCAATAGGAATTTCCCGCGGCGCAACGACGGCAACGCCGAGACCTTGGCGTTCATCGGCAGCCCGGAGATCGTCGCCGCGCTGGCTTTGGGTGGCCGATTATCGTTCGACCCTCTGAACGATCCGCTGGAGATCGCCGGACGGGGCAGCTTCCGACTGGTAGCCCCCGCCTCAGCTCCCGATCTTCCCGCCAGCGGCTTCGTGGGCGTTTCCGGAGGCTACGTCGCCCCCCCCGCGAATGGGACCGCGGTCGATTTACGTATCGATCCGGCGAGCAAGCGCCTGCAGCTTCTGGCACCGTTCGGACCCAACGCTGCGAGCGATTTCAATCGACTCCTCTTGCTGTTCAAAGCACGAGGCAAGTGTACGACCGACCACATCTCCCCCGCCGGGCCCTGGCTCCGCTTCCGTGGCCATCTGGACCACATTTCCGACAACATGCTGACCGGCGCAGCGAACGCGTTCACGGGTGAAGCGGGGCGAACGATGCACCTGCTGACCGGAGAGCGTGGGCTTGCGGTCCCGCAGGTCGCGCGGGACTACAGGGCGCGCGGGCTTCGCTGGGTGATCGTTGGCGACGAGAACTACGGTGAAGGATCGAGCCGCGAACATGCGGCGATGTCGCCCAGATTCCTCGGAGCCGCCGCGGTGATCGTTCGTTCCTTCGCCCGAATCCACGAATCGAATCTCAAGAAGCAGGGCCTGCTCCCGCTGACTTTTGCCGATCCGGCCGACTACGATCGGGTTCAAGAAACCGATCGGATCAGTCTGATCGGCCTGGAAGCATTGGCGCCGGGTCGGTCGCTGCGGGCCTCCTTGCACCATGACGGCGGGTCCGACGAGACGATTCAACTGCGTCACTCGCTGAACGAGGAGCAGATCGAATGGTTCCGGGCCGGTTCCGCTCTGAACGTTTCGCGCAAGCAGCGCGGCTGATCGCGCTTTTACCCGGTCTTGACGACGGCGTCCACAACCGGACGTATCATCTTCGTCGAGGGAAACTGTGAGAATCCTCGTCGTCGAGGACGAGCCATCGCTCCGCGATGCGCTCGTCGACCTGTTGGGCGCTGCGGGGCACGAGGTCGATGCCGTCGAAGACGGCACCAAGGCGGTTGAGTCAGGATCGGCGCCGGAGGTGGATCTGGCGCTGCTGGATCTGATGCTCCCCGGCCTGGACGGGATCGAGGTCTGTCGACGGCTGCGCCTGGCGCGACCGGACATGGGAATCCTGATCCTCACCGCGCGCGACGGCGAAGAAGACAAAGTCGCCGGTCTCGCCGCCGGTGCTGACGATTACGTGACGAAACCCTTCGGCTCACGCGAGTTGCTCGCGCGAGTCGAGGTCTTCGCTCGACGAATGCAACTTCCGCTGGCGCCGACGCCGTCGCTCATCGAGGTCGACGGCAGCTCGATCGACCTGGGACGATGCGAGTTCGACCGACTCGGAACGACCATGAGATTGACGGCTCGCGAGGCCGGCATCCTGCGCTGGCTGTTCCACAATCGCGCGCGAGCGGTCGGCCGCGCCGAGTTGCTCGAACAGGTCTGGGGCTGTTCCGGCGAGCTTCGCACCCGCACCGTGGACATGACCATCGCGAATCTCCGACAAAAGATCGAAAGAGACCCAGCCGATCCGCGGATCGTCGTCACGATCCGCGGCATCGGTTATGCCTGGGGGGGCGCGTGAGCGGCCGCGCCCGGATCGCCATCGCTGCGGGTGCGACCGTCGTCTCGTTGGGGGTGCTGGGTCTTGCTTGGTTCATCACCGGTTCGCGGGCCGTTCGCGAAGAGTCGGCGCGGGTGGAGCGTGGCGCGATCGATATCGTCCGGGAGGCTGCCGCCGAGCGCGCCGCCACACTGGCCGCCCGTCTCGATGCGCTCCGACGAACCGAAGCCCGTCGTTCCTATCTCGACTACACCAGTCACGACGAAGACTCGGCCGACTGCGCCTGCGGCCCGGGTTCTGGCTCTCCTCTCGCCGAAGGCCCCGCCGACCCGTTGATCTGGGCACACTTCGAGATCGACGAGTACGGCCGAGTCAGGCTACCGACCGCCGTGGTTTCCGAGGCTGGCCGGAACGCCCCGAACGACCAGACGGAACGTGAGATCCGCGAGCAGATCGAGTGCGCGGCACTCGATCGGTTTGCCGGATCGAACCGCGGCCCCGTGGCGATCGAGCTTGCTCGCGGTGCCTTTCCGCCGACGATCGTCACGGTCGGCGCGCTGACCTGGCGCACCGCCCGCTTCGAGGACGAACCGGCACTCGTCGCACTCCGCGAAGTGGCGACGGCTGACGCGACGATGGCCCAGGGATTCGTCGTTCGTCGAGCTGCGCTCGAGTCGCTGGTCGCCGGATCGCGCTGGCCGGCGACCGTCCGTGACGGCACGCCGGAAGCGGTTACCGAGGCTCAAGTGACCCTCGACGGAGACCCCTGGACCGTCGCCCTGGATCCGAAGGCCGAAATCGACGACGCGCGCGCAGCCGGCGCCGGGTTGGTTCGGCGCTTCCGGCGCACGTTCGCCGCCGGACTCCTCTGCGCCGCGATCGCCGGATTGCTGATCGTCGGACTCGTCGCGCAGAGCGAGCGACTCGCCCGCGATCGCGGTCGATTCGCCGCGGCGGCCGCGCACGAACTGCGCACGCCACTGACCGGGCTCAGGCTTTACGGCGAGATGCTGGCCGACGGGACCGGCGATCCGGCGCGGGCGAAGGAGTACGCCGGCCGCCTAGCCGGGGAGGCGGAAAGACTCGGCCGCGTCGT
>JANNRU010000598.1:0-2377 GCA_031401755.1 Acidobacteriota bacterium
GCACTCGCGACGGCGGCGACGCTGGGTTTGAGAAGATCACCCAGCGGATGGAATTGGCGCCGTTCATCCAGCGCCTTCTCGAGCCTCCCAATCGGGTCGTTCGGGACTTTTCGTGGCCCGAATTGTGGGGTGCCTACCGCGATGCCAGTACGGCACTGGACGCACTGGGACCGGAGCCGGCGGCACGACCCGGCGCCCCGCGGGAACTCCGCACCCTGGATTGGCAAGACGCCCGACGACGTCTCCGACAGGCCTCGATCGAGCTCCATCAACGGCTGGCGATTCCGTTCACGGCGCTCCTGTTCGCCCTGATCGCGGTTCCGCTCGGAGCCCGGCGCGCCCGCGGTGGCAAGGGCGCGGGGTTCGCGCTCAGCTTGCTCGTCATCGCGATCTACTGGCTGGTGTTCACCGTGGCCCGCAACCAGGCCCAGCAAGGGCGTCTGCCCGCGATCCTTGGACCCTGGGCCGGGAATCTAGTCCTGTTGCCTTGGTTGGCGATCGGAATCTGGCGCATGCGCTTCCGCGCCGGTGAGGGCCCGGTCTTCCGTCCCGGACCGTGGCTTGAGCGCGGCATCTCTCGATTGCGCGTGAGCGGCCGGGAGAGCCCCGTCGGCGATCGCCGTCAGCCCCGATCGAACCGACGGCGTTGGGTCGGAATCCTCGACCAGTACATCGCGACGCACTATCTGCGCGTGCTCGTCGTGACGCTGGCTTCCGCCTACGCGATATTCGGGCTGGTCGAGCTTCGCGGTCTGTCGGACGGCGCGCTTCGCACGCACGCTTCGCTCGGCTCGATCCTCGAGTACTTTGGCTACTTCGCTCCGACCGTGTTGCAGCTCGTTCTACCCTTGGCCTGCCTGGTCGCCGCGGTTGTCTCGTTCACGTTGCTCGCCAGGACCGGAGAACTGGTCGCGATCCGATCGAGCGGTGTGAGCCTGGTCCGCGCGACCGTACCGGTGCTCGCCGTGACACTATTTCTCTGCGGCGCGCAGTTCCTGGTCCAAGACCGAATCGCGCCGACGGCGGGACGCCGTGCTCAGGAGGTCCAAGACCGGATCATGGGCCGCCCCCCCAGGACGCACGGACTGCCGTCGGCGGGTCGCTGGAGCTTTGGGCCCGAGGGCCGCCGGCTCTATCACTACCGTGTGTACGACCGCGAATCGCAAACGTTTCACGGCTTCGGCGTCTTTACGCTCGATCGCGAAAATTCTCGCTTCATCGACCATCGATTTGCCGAGCGCGCGCGTTGGATCGGAAACCAGTGGCAACTCGAGCGAAGTTGGCTCCGGGAGTTCCCACACGGCTCAGGCGATGCGACCACGCAGATCCTCGAAGGCACTACCGTGGCCCGACTCGATCCACCGTCGACATTCGCGGCGCAGGACGCTGCGTTGATGAGCTCGAACGACGGCTCGGATCTGATGAGCCTTGAAGATCTCGGACGGCAGATCGCCGTCCTAGAGGATCGTGGATACGATGTCACGCGTTTGCAGGTCTTGCGGCAATCCACGCTGGCCCAGTCGGTTGCTCCGCTCGTGATGGTATTGCTCGGACTCCCTTTCGCCCTGTGGGTCGGACGGCGCGGATCGCTCTACGGCGTCGGTGTAGCGATTCTGCTGGTGCTGGTTTACTGGGCGGCCTTCGCCGTCTCTCGAGCGTTGGGGCTCGAAACACTGCTGCGCCCCGTCGTCGCCGCGTGGGCGCCGAATCTCTTCTTCGGCGCGCTCGGATTGTTGCTACTGCTTGAGGCGGAACGATAAGGGGGCCTCCCGTTGCTCCGCCAGTCGCCGGCTGATCTCTGCTTGGTTCGGCGCGAGCGCCAGGCTTCGGTTCCACGCGTCGCGGGCAGTTAGCGCATCGCCCGCCCGCCACGCCGCATCCCCGAGCCCATTCAGCAGTTCTGGCGTCGGACGCGGCGCTGACGCGAGCGAGCGTTTCATCGCGTCGAAACCTCCCGCAGGGTTCCCGGAGGCGATCTCCAGCCGCGCGCGCTGGAACCAAGCTCGCGATGCCGATCGGGGGTCCCGGACCGCTCGATCTAGCTCGGCGCGAGCGAGGTCGACTCGCCCTCGGGATTGCTGGGTGATCGCCAGGTTGATCCGCGCATCGCCGTAGTTGGGATCGAGAGCGAGCGCTCGGCGGAGCAGAGTTTCCGCCGGTTCGAGGTTTCCTGCGAGCAGCTCGATGCCGGCAAGGTTATTGAGTGGTGAGGGGTATTCCGGTTTCAACTCGATCAAGCGCTGCCACAGCTCGCGAGCCTTTTCGATCTCCCCCTCGGCGAAGTAGAGGCTCGCCAAATTGTTCAGCACGATCGGATGATCCGGCGCCCGCACCAACGCGCGGTCATAAAGTTCGATCGCGCGCTGGCGCTCGCCGC
>JANNRU010000599.1:0-1791 GCA_031401755.1 Acidobacteriota bacterium
GACGACAGGCCGAAGACGATGCCGGTCGCTCAGAACCGTCGGAACTGCGCCCATAGGAACCTTCCGCGCTGCCGTCCTCCGCGACGACCAGGAAGTAGTCGGCCGGACCCAGGCGAGGATCGTCGACCGCGAGCGTCAAGTTCGTTTCGGTCGCGGCGCAAGTCAGGGCGGTGCCGTGACTGAATCCGGTCGTCGCCAACGTCGATAGATCTCCGCGATAAACCGAATATCCCGACGGGAGGCAGGGATCCGCTCCACCCCAGGCGAAGGACAAATCGTTTACGCTTCGCCCGACCAATAGTGGAGTGCTCGTGCCGGCTTCGCCCGGCGGGGTGCCGGCGAACGCGCAGCTATCGCAAATCGGCGCGGTGCAATCGAGCTTCACGTTGTCGATCGCCCACCAATAGTCGCTGCTGCCCCCGTAGTAGCGAAATCGCAGCACGACCTGGTTCGAATTCGCGGCGACGTGGGAGGTCAAGGGAATCGTCTTGGTGTTTGGCGTCGGATAACCGTCGCTCGCGCCCTGCATGCGCAGCAGGTTCGTCCAACTGCTGCCGCCGTTCGTGCTGATGTCGACGTCGGCGGTCTCGACCGGGCTGGCGCTGTCGCGGCGGAACTGGTTGCTGAAGCTGACGGACAGCGCGGTGCAGGCCGACAGATCGAGAACCGGCGTGCGCAACTGCTCGTCCTGTTGCGCCCCGTTTCCCGCTGAGGCTGAGTCGACGATCGCAAACGGCGCGACGAATGGCGTCCCGATCGAGCGCACGCCCGGATTGGCGGTAGTCCAGGTTGCCGCAGCCCCGCCGCCGGTTCCGCCGTCGACCACCGACCAGGCCGCGGGGACGCCGGTGCTGAAGTTAGCGTCGATCGGGAACAACTGCTGGTTCCCGCCGACGTTGAGGAGGCTGCCGGTTTCGTTCGTACCCGATCCCTCCGCGTAATTCACGTCCAATCGCAGTTCGATCGTCGAGCCGCACGCCGCGGTGGGCCAGACCTGCAACGTGAAGTGGTTCGGCGATGAGACCGCCGTCTGGTTCGGGGCCAGATCGGGCCAAGAGCCCGCCGTGTCCGACAGCGCCGCCGATCCGGCGGCGATCGAGGCCGTTCCCGTGATCTGGCTCAGCGACGCGTTACCGATGTTGCGCAGGGTGATCGGCAGGGTGATTGTCTCGCCGGGATCGATCCGGCCGTTGCCGCTTCCGGCGCCGCCGGACGGGCAAACGTCTTGAATCGTGAAATCCGTGGCGTCGAGGTAGTGCACGGTCGGGCTGACGGTCGAGCAGTTGCTCGGCGCCGAAAAGCAGCCCGTGCCGTCGAGCGCCTCGACCTGATAGTGCCAGGTCGAAGACCCGACGATGTCCGTGTCGGTCCAGTCGAGGGCCGAGGTCTGGCCAAGCAGAAGCCACTGACCTTCGCAACTGGCGGCGGACCGGTAGATCCGATAAGCACTGGCACCGGGGACAGCGCTCCAGCTCAGGTCGACCTCGTCGATCGCCTCCACGGCGTTGAGTCCGGGAGCGGCCGAAAAGCACGGACCGAGTGGATTGGCCAACGCGGATATCGTGGCCAGCGCCGCGCGGGCGACGTCGAAGCCGAACGACGGTGTGAAGTTCGCCACCGTGTCGCCGGTGGTGTGGTACATGGGATTCGAATCGGACGCCGGACAGCCTCCGGGCAGGTTGTCGGTGAAGAAATTCTCGGCGATCTCGATCGCGCCGACGTTGACGTTCCAGAACGAGGCATGATCGGATCGATCCGTGGCGCCGGTCGTCAGGAAGTCGTGATTCAGCC
>JANNRU010000600.1:0-15554 GCA_031401755.1 Acidobacteriota bacterium
TCCTGGGCCGCGGCCACGATCTCGCCGTCGACGACGAGCGCCGCTGCGGAGTCGTGGTAGAAAGCGGAAACCCCGAGAATCGACGTCGACATTCGAGTAGGGTTCCCTCGCGAGCCGGTCAAGCCTTCGGACTGGCGGACGCGAACGTGGACGCGAGATCGTCCAGATCCCGCGCACACTCCCGGGCCATCTTCTTCATTAACGGCCACATGAACCAGCTCATAACACGGGCCGACATCGTCAATGGCACCGACTCGAACTGCATCTGGACCTTGGTTCCTTGACCCGCAGGCGAGAACCGCATTTGAATGCGGAACCGACACCCGCAACTTCGAGCAGCGAGAACGTAGGAGCGCGGCGGGTCGAACTCGGTGACCTCTAGCTCCTCCGTCGCTTCGCGATTGAAGACCACGCGGGTTTCACGAAAGCGCGTGCCCACCTGGGTCGCGCCGCCGGTCAGCATCTCGACGTGGCGTATCGCCCCGATCACGTCGGCCCCGTGCTCGAAGTCGCTGGCTCGGGAGAAAACGTCGGCAGGTGGCGCATCGATCACCCGTTCAATCGTCATCTGCGACATTCATCCTCCACGATTCGAACCCTTTGGGGGACCGACATCCGCATCTCGATTGCCGGGCCATGATAGCGGCGGGCCGGCTCCATGTCGGCCTTCCCGTTGAGCGTCGAGCTCTCGTCGGCCGGCGGCTCATCGCCGGTCGCGCTTTCTTCCTATACCCTGGGGCCGCGCCAGGGCACCATGTCGCTAGAGATTCTCTATATCGGTGAGCCGGACGGCACGAGCCGCCACCGCGCGGAAGCGTTTCGCCAACTCGGCCATCGCGTCCTGCACCTGCCGGGCGGTCCATTACCCGGCTTCTTTAGCTCCCAGTTCCACCGCATCGGATATCACACAGGCCAACCCTTCGACTTGCGACGGACCAATCGCGCGCTCCTCGACTCGATACGGCGGCAGGATTTCGATCTCGTCTGGATCGACAAGGGGATGACGATTCGCCCGGCCACTCTCCGTCGCGCCCGGGCGGCTCATCCTGGAACCGCGTTTGTGGCCTACAGCCCCGATGACATGTTCAACCCGAGAAATCAGTCGAGACGCTATCGGGCGTGCCTGCCGCTTTACGATCTGCACGTGACGACGAAGTCTTACAACGTGCGGGAACTGAGCGGGATGGGTGCCAAGCGAGTCCTGTTCATCGATAACGCCTTCGACCCGCAGGCGCATCGCCCGGTCACGTTGACCCCGGAGGAATGCCGCGTTTACTCGGTTGGTCTCGGATTCATCGGCGATTACGAGGCCGAGCGCGCGCGGACGATGCTTCGGTTGGCCGAGGCCGGGGTTCGTGTCGATGTGTGGGGGACGCGATGGGAACGTGCGCGCGATCGGCACTCGAACTTGGTGCTCCGCGGGCGACGGGTCTGGGACGACGAGTACGCAAAGGCGATCGCCGGCACGAAGATCAGTCTCGGTTTTCTGCGCAAGGAGAACCGCGACCTGCAAACGACGCGTAGCGTCGAGATCCCGGCCTGTGGTGCGTTCATGCTGGCCGAGCGCACCGACGAGCACCTGCGACTGTTCGTCGAGGGACGTGAGGCGGAATTCTTCGGCACGTTCAACGAACTCCTGCAGAAAAGTCGCTACTATCTCGAGCACCACGACGAGCGCGAGCGGATCGCTGCGGCCGGACGCAAGCGGTGCATCGAGGGTGGTTACAGCAATCGGGATCGACTCTCCCGCGTAGTCGAGCATCTGACCGCCGTCGGCCTGCTGCGCAAGCGGACCTGACGAAGTCGAAAGTTCGTGTAGGCTTCCGGCATCGGAACCATTGCCGCGGCTCGAACGGGCGCCGGCGCTGGAGGCGGAAGTGAGCATTTCGAACTACCCCCGTAGGGCATCGGCGCTGGTCGCCGTTTGGCTCGGACTGAGCCTCGTCGGAGTGGCCTGCGGTGTCGCCGCGGAACGCCGTGCGGACTCCCAGCCCGTGCCCCTATCGAGCGCAGCCGAAGGGCAGGCGGAGGCCACGTTTGCCGGCGGCTGCTTTTGGTGCATGGAGGCGCCGTTCGAAAAAGTCGACGGCGTCCTCTCGGTGATCTCCGGCTTCACCGGTGGTCCGGCCGAGCAGGCGACCTACGCCGAGGTCTCGGCCGGTAAGACCGGCCACGCCGAAGCGATCCGCGTGATCTACAACCCGGCCCGCGTCGACTACGAGTCGTTGGCCGACCTGTTCTGGCGCCAAATCGACCCGACGGACGCGGGCGGACAGTTCGCGGATCGGGGAAGTCAGTATCGAACGGCGATCTTCTATCATGGTGCGGATCAAAGACGCATCGCCGAGGATTCCAAAGCGGCTCTCGCGCGCTCCGGCCGATTCGCGAAGCCGATCGTGACCGAGATCTTGCCGGCCGGTCCATTCTTTCCGGCCGAAGCCTACCACCAAGACTTCTACAAGAAGGACCCGGCGCGCTACAAATCGTATCGCGAGGGCTCGGGGCGGGGTCCGTTTCTCGCGCGTGCCTGGCCCGCGGAAGAAAAATCGAGCAACGCACCCCGACCGTCCGACGCCGAGCTCCGCAAGCGACTCACGCCGATCCAGTACCACGTCACAAGGGAAAACGGCACTGAGCGCGCCTTCGACAACCAGTTCTGGAACTCCAAGACGCCCGGCATTTACGTCGACATCATCAGCGGAGAGCCGCTGTTCAGCTCTCACGACAAGTACGACAGCGGCACCGGCTGGCCCAGCTTCACACGTCCTCTGCTCGCCGCGAACGTCGTCGAGGTTGCGGCGGGGGCCCACTGGTTGACCGGCACCGAGGTCCGCAGCGCCGGCGCCGACAGTCACTTGGGCCACGTCTTCCCCGACGGCCCCGCACCCACCGGCCGACGCTACTGCATCAACAGCGCCGCCCTCCGCTTCATCCCCGCCGACCAACTATCCACCGCCGGCTTTCCCCAATTTGTATCCTCCTTTGAAGCGATGGGGGACGGTACCCAGCACTGAGCTCGCGGAGTTCACTCGCCGCGAAGGCCGACGGATTGGAGTAACGAAACGAAGGCCGGTTCGGTGCGGATGCGGTCGAAAGCTGGCCATTCGCCGAGGAATATGACGAAGCGCGATCGCTCCTGGTCGGCGCGCCGGAGCGCCTCGATCGCCCGGGAGGTCTCCCCCAAGCCGCAGGCGACCAGTGCGATGCGCTCGGCTGAGGCGCCTTGCCCCGGGGCTAGCGACTCCAGCCGACCCATCACTTCTCGCGCTTGCCCTTCGTTCCCGCTCATCGCATGGGCGAATCCGAGTGCCGCGAGCATTGCCCCGCCCCCGGACGACAACTCGACCGCCCGTTGCGAATGCGCGATCGCCTCTTCGTACCGCTCGAGTTGGCAACAGACCATGGCAGCACCGAAGCGCGCATAGGCAAACTCGGGGCCGAGCTCGAGGGCGACGTGGAATTGGGCCAGCGCTTCCTCGGGCCGCCGCGCGAAGTAGAGCAACAGCCCGAGATCGGAGTTGATCACGAGCGACAGGGGGTCGAGTTCCAGCGCCCGCATGCCGCAGGCGACGGCTTCTTCGTGATCGGCGAGCGCAGAATGGAGAAAAGCGAGCCAGTGATGCGCGGTCGAGTAGCCGGAATTGAAGGCGATCGCCCGTTCGAAAGCCAGACGCGCCGCACGCCAATCGCGATCGTAGAACAGGTGAATGTAGGCCAGCGACGTGTGGGACTCGGCTCTCTCCGGGTCGATCTCCAACGCACGCTCCGCCGCGTGGCGCGCTCGGGGAAAGGCCGCGTGCGGACTGTCCGCACCAAACAGCGGCAAGAGCGAGTAGGAGTCCGCAAGTCCGGACCAGGCGAGCACGTAATCCGGGTCGTGCCGCAACGCGAGATTGAACTGCTCGATCGCCCTCTCGAGTCCAGCCGCCGACCGCGTGTTCCAGAAAAAGCGCCCTTTGACATAGGCCTTGTGGGCCTCGACGTTGCGAGCACCAGGATCTCTGCGCTTGGCCTTAGCTTCCCCCGCGAGACGGTGTTTCAGGACGCCGACGACGCGCTCGGCGATCCGATCTTGGACGGCGAACGCATCCGCGGCGTCATCTTCGAACGTGTCGGCCCAGACCGTGGCGGCGTCCCGCACTCGCACCAGTTGGACCGTCACCCGCTTCCTGTCGCCCGCGGCTTGAATCCGCCCTTCGACCACTGCGTCGACCCCGAGTGCTCGTCCGGCGCCCAGCGCCTCGCGCGGCGAATCGGCGAAGGGCACGATTGCGCTGGTGGGTCGGACCGCAATCGCGCGCAACCCACCCAACCGAGTGATCAAAGCGTCCGCCATGCCGAGCCCGGCGAGCGAGTCCGAGTCCCATGGACCGATCGATACGAACGGTAGTACTGCAAGGCTGCGAATTCCCAGAGTCGGGTCACTCACTGCCGATGGCGGCAGCGGCGTACGGGTCACCGCGGCGGTGAATCGGTATCCCCTTCGCGGAATCGTTTCGATATACGTCGCATCGGGATCCCCGAACTGCTCGAAAGCCTTGCGGATCGTGTAGATGTTTTGAGTGATCGTCGCATCGGCGACGAAAACCCCCGGCCAGACCCGTTCCAGAAGACGTTGTTTGGGAACCACCTGCCCAGCTTCGTCGGCGAGCGCCGCCAACGTATCGAAGGCTCGTGGTGTCAGAGGGACACGTTCTCCCTCGCGGAGCAACTCACAACTCGACGGATCGATCCGAAATCGACCAAAATCGAGAAACTGCCGATTTTCGGCGATCATCGAGGACCTTCACCGATCTTTGACACTTCTTTGATCTCGCAGCGAAGCCGAATGCTCCCCTCCCGCGAATACTATGGGGGTCAAGCGCCAGTTCGGGGCATCCGGGCTCCGTTCCTCGCAGACCAATTATAGGAGCATCAGCCATGAGAGTCTTGATATCCGAAGCCCAAGAGCGCCGAGCCCTTCCAAAAATCCTGGCCATTCTCGCGCTGACCGTGTTCGCCAGCCTGTCTGCGCACGCGGCGAGCCACCGAGAAGCGCCGATCACCTCCCTCGATCGGACGGCCGATATCACCGACTTTTTCGGGTTCGTCAGCTACGACGATCCGAGCAAGGCAACCTTGATCCTGGCGGTCGATCCGCTGCTCGAGCCATCCAACGGGCCGAACTATTTCCCGTTCGACCCGGGAATCGTCTACGCCATCCGGGTCGATAACGACCAGGATGCGCTCGAGGACGTGGCCTTCGAGTTTCGTTTCGTGACCGAGCAACGGCTACCCGGGGTTTTCACCGGCTTCGTCGGCGCAGGGAGCGGCATTCTCGCGCCGCCGAACTCCCCGGCCCCGGTGGCCCCAGGCACGCCGATCGTTCCGCCCGCGATCACGGCGCTCGACGGCCCCGGGTCGGAAGGACTCGGACTTCGTCAGCGCTACTCGGTGGTGATGGTGCGCACGGACGATGTCGACGACGACGAGGATGACGACGAGGATGGCGACGATCGACGCAGAAGGTCGTCGGCCAGACCCGCGCAAATCACGCGAACGACGCTGGCCAGCGGACTGATCGCCGTTCCCTCGAACGTCGGACCCCGCACGATGCCGGACTACCCGACGCTGGCAACTCAAGGCGTGCGATCGCTGGCCAATGGTCTCCGCGTCTTTGCCGGGACGGTCGAAGATCCGTTCTGGATCGACCTCGGTGCCGCGTTCGATTCGCTGAACTTCCGCGCGGGTGCCTTCCCTTCCGGTGTGCCGGGCGTGCTGACGGATGCGCAGGACGCGGATGACACGCGCAATTTCGCAGCCGATGCGGTCTCCGGCTACAACGTCAACGCGATCGCGATCGAAATCCCGATCGCTATGCTCACCCGAACCGGCCGCAGAGAACCGGCCACCTCGCCGGCCGCAACACTCGGCCTATGGGGCACGACCTCACGTCCCAGGACCCGAACCTACTCGAATCAGCCGGGAGCGCCTGCGCACTTCTCCCAGAACCTGGTCCAGATTCAGCGCATGGGGAATCCGTTGATCAACGAACTGCTCATCGGCACCGGCTCGAAGGATCGCTTCAGCCAGAGCCAGCCGAGTAGCGACGCCCAATTCGCAGCGTTCCTTCTCGATCCCCTGCTCGCTCGGGTCTTGAACTCGATCTATGGCGCCGCGCTTCCGATACCGCCTCCGCCGCGGGTCGACCTGCTCCCGTTGGTCCAGTACGCACCGCCGATAGCCGCTCCGGGAACTCCCACGGGCCCCGTCGCTGATCTGCTGCGACTGAACACCGGCGTCCCACCGACCGCGTACGAGAGCCGGAGCCGTCTCGGTCTCCTTGCCGGCGACACGGCCGGATTCCCGAACGGCCGTCGTGTCTCCGACGACGTGACCGACATCGCCGCGCGCGCCGTGGCCGGAGTCCTCGCCGGTCCGCCGTTCAACGGCTTCCCGCACAACCGGATCGGCGACGGCGTCAACGTCAACGATGCGCCCTACCTCGAGACATTCCCCTACGTGGGATACGCTCTTGATGGTCGCAACTCGCGGCACGTCGATCCGGGCGAGACGGATGGCGGCCCCGTCAACTGATAGGACAAACCCGAGCCGACCCTCGGGCGCTCGCAGCGCCCGGGGGTCGGCAGACAGAGGGCATCTAGATGAAGCGCCGCACCCTCGTTGCCGTCGCCTTGGCCCTGATCGCGTCGACTCCCGGCCGGGCTCACGATTTCTGGATCGAGCCTCCTCCGAGCGTGGTTCCGGCCGGTGCCCGCGTGGGCCTCGGATTGCGGGTCGGCGACGAGTATCCCGGCGAACGCTACGCCCGGAACCCGAATCACCTCGAGTGGTTTCGAATCTTCGAACCCGAGTCGACCGTCGATGTCGATGGCTCCCCCGGACAGGAACCGGCGGGTGTCATCCGAGTCTCTCGCCCCGGACTCTACGTCGCCGCCTATCGCAGCGGGGACACGCCGACGGACATCGAGCCGCAGAAGTTCGAGAACTACCTGGCCGCGAAGGGTCTCGACGATGCTCGGCGCACACGACTCGCTCGCCACGAGCTCGACAAGCCGGCCCGCGAGCGCTTCTCCCGTTGCGCGAAAGCGCTGTTCCGCGTGGGTGGAGGCTCGCCGCTCGGCTTCGATCGTCGTGTCGGCCTGCCGCTCGAGATCATCCCGGAGACCGATCCGTTCGGGGGCAGCGGCGACGGCACCCTCGCGGTGCTCGTTCTCCTCGACCAAAAACCACGCTCAGGTCTACTCGTCCTCGCCTCCCGGCCGGGTGCATCCGAAGCGGTCGACTCCCAGCGCACCGATGGGGACGGTCGAGCACGATTGAAACTCGACCGCGCCGGCGAGTGGCGGATTTCGACCGTGGCCATGAAAGCGTCCGAGCGCAAAGACGCCGATTGGGAGAGCCTCTGGTCGTCGTTGACCTTTCGCCGACCGTGAACGAGCAACCGTACGGTCAGTGAGCCAATGCACGAATCCGCTCGACCGCGTGGTCGATCTCATCGAGCGTGTTCCAAACGTGAGGTGACAGACGCAGGCGCCCGTCCCGTACGGAGAGCGTGATTCCCTCGGCGTGGAGGCGGCGCCAGATCGCTTCCGCTGAACCCGGCACGGTGAGGGAGATGATCCCGGCACGTTCACCGGGCGACCTCGGTCCGTAGACCTCGAGACCCGACGCCTCGGCGCGCTCGACAACCCGCGACACGCGTTCGGCGACGCGGCGCGCAACCGCGTCGCGGCCGATCCGCTCACCGAGCGCGAGCGCAGCGCCGAAGCCCGCGATCGACACCGCATCGAGAAAGCCAGACTCGTAGCGATCGGTGCCCTCGCGCAGCAGCGGTCCAAGCTCGAGTTGACCGGTCGTCCCCATGTGGCGCCGGTAGCTCAAGAAGTCATCGCCCTCGCGAATCGAACGGGCACCGACATCGGCCGGACGGATTCGATCGCGCCACCCTGGCGCTACGTAGAGCAGTGCCGCGCCACTCGGACCGAACAGCCACTTTCGAGCCACCGTAACCAGGGCGCCCACCTGGATTTTCGACACGTCGAGCGGGACCGCGCCAAGCCCCTGCGCCGCATCGACGACGAGCAGGACTCCTCGCTCACGACACACGTCGGCCAGCGGCTTCAGATCGGTCCGATACCCGGATGCGAACTGGACCCAAGAGACGGCTACGACGCGCGTGTGCTTCGTGATCCGTCCGATGATCTCGTCGGCCTCGACACGCCCACAATCCGAGCGAACGAGCGCCAGCCGCGCACCACGGCGATGCTGCGCCGCCCAAGGGAAACAGTTCGACGGGTACTCGATGTCCGGTAACAAGATCTCATCGCCATCCTTCCAATCGAGCCCATCCGCGATCTTGCCGATCGCTTCGGCGGCCCCCGCAACGAAGGCGACCTCACCGGGAGCCACCCCGACCAGCCGCGCTGCGGCGGCCCGCGCGACCGCGATCTCCCGCTGCTCATCGGGGTAGCCGAAGACTCCGAGACGAAGTTGACGTTCGATCACCGCACACATGGCCTCGGCCACCGGCGAGGGCAGTGGGGCAACCGCGGCCGCATTCAAGTAGATCGTCCGGGTGGCCGCCGGGAACAGCGCCCGGACCTCGGTGTCGGTCATCGGCCGTTCACCTGGGGGTTGCGCCGGCGAGTCCGAGCGTCCCGGCGATGCCCCGCAGGGCGTCGGCGACGAATCCGATGTGCTCGTCGAGCTCGACTCCCAACGCCTCCGCCCCGGCAGCGATGTCTTCACGGCTGACGCTCGCGGCGAAACCCTTGGACTTGAGCCGCTTGCACACCGACTCCACGCTCAACTCATGAATCGACTTCCCGGGCATGATCAGCGCGCAGGCAACCGCGAAACCGCACAGTTCGTCGCAGGCGAACAGCGTCTGCTCGAGCCGGGACTCGCGGACGACTCCGGTGTAGTCGGCATGCGACAGGATGGCCCGACCGAACCACTCGGGGTACCCGCGCTCCTTGAGAATTTCGACGCCGCGCCAAGGATGATCTTCGGGCGACGGCCAGCGCTCGTAGTCGAAATCGTGCAGCAGTCCGACGAGCCCCCAGGCGGACTCAGTTTCGCCGAAGCGCCGAGCATACGCGCGCATCGCCGCCTCGACCGCGAAAGCATGCTGGAGCAGGCCGGGTCGCGTCGTGTACTCGCGGAGCAACGCTTCGGCGCTCGCGCGCGGTGGGAGGGACGGCTGGTCCGGCACGAGGATCACGAAAGCTCTCCGCTAGCGAGCGTGCGTCCGGAAAAACCTAACACACCCGTCGACCCACTTGCGTTTCGCGGATTTCAACGGACCGCGGTCCTGTCGAAATGTGGGTTCTCGATGATCCCCAGGCGGTTTCCAAACGGGTCCTTGACCGCCGCCACTCGGATTCCTCCACCCACGTCGGTCACCGAGTCCAGCGCGCTCGCTCCCAATTCGAGCAAGCGAGCGTGCGCGGCGTCCGCGTCGGGAACGCCCCAGAGTGGTTGCGGACCATCGACTCCCGGACAGCCATCGGGAACGAGTCCTAGCTCAAACCCCCCGACAGAAAAACCGACGTAGAAAGGCTCATCGAAGTACGGCGCGTGGCCGAGAACCTGCGCGTACCAGCGCTTCGCGCGGTCTAGGTCGGAAACCGGATAGATGGCCGTCCGAAGACCGAGAATCATGGCATCCTCCGAGTGGGGTTCGTGCTGCTTGGGTTCGATTCGCCCACCCGCCGCACGGACAACAAGAGGGCGGTCAACGGTACCAGATACATCAGCGCTTTGACCCCGACGACGACTCCGTTCGGCAGCCCCGAGATGTCATGCGCCTCCTGGTTTCGAAGCTGGCCGAGCAGGTAGGCCGCAAAGACTTCGAACCGAATCATCGTTTTAATCTCCCGGCGCTTCTGGCGTACCCCGTACCCGGACGCACGATGACGCCGCCTTGATTCCAGCTTCCAAGCCACGGACGACTTCGTGTTTTCCGTGCGTGTGGGTCACGGTGCGATCACCCCGCGACCGGTGCCCTAATCGGCGAATCGGACTAATCGTCCTTGAGCCCCTGAAAAAGACCGGCATCAACAAAATTTTCCAGGGAGACCCCTAGGTACCGCTCACCGACGTGGCGACGCTCAGTCTTCGGTCCCACCCGCGGTCGCGGTTTCCCCTCGGCCCCACCCGTGTTAGCGTGAGGAGTGAAACGGCGGAGACTCCATGGACCTCGTCCACCCCGAGATCGACCGATACCTCCACGCGTTGGCGAGCCCGGCCGACCCGGTGCTTCGCGAAATGGAGTTGCTGGCCGCGGAGCGCTCCTTTCCGATCGTCGGCCCACAAGTGGGTGCGTTCTTACAGGTCATCGCCTCGGCGATGCGTGCGAGGCGGGTGATGGAGTTCGGATCGGGCTTCGGCTACAGCGCCTATTGGTTTGCCCGCGCGGTTGGCCCGGAAGGGCTCGTCGTGCTGACGGAGGGCTCTAGCGAACGCGCGGCCGAGGCGGCCGAGTTCCTGCGACGCGGTGGCCTGGCGGATCGGGTCCAGATCGAGGTCGGCGACGCGCTTCAGATCGCCCTCCGAACTGCGGGGGATTTCGACATAGTTTTCAACGATATAGATAAGGAACGATACCCCGAGGTCCCCGACCGAGCCGCGGCCGTGCTCCGCCCCGGAGGGCTCCTGATCTCCGACAACATGCTCTGGTATGGCACCGTTCTCGACACCGAGCCGGCAGAGGCCTCGACCCGCGGCGTGCTGGCCTTGACCCGACGGTTGACCACGGATGCGGATTACTTCACCGCGATGGTGCCCCTGCGCGACGGATTGAGCCTGTCGGTCTACGGCGGCTGAGACCGGAGTTCGAGTCTAGAATCGCCTCGTGGATCGTCCCTTCACCTATGTGAACATGGCCATCACGGCCGATGGCAAGATCACGTCGGCACGCCGTGACTACCCACGCTTCACCTCGCCCGTCGACAGTAGAATGATGGATCGCCTGCGCGCCGAAGCCGACGCGATCCTGGTCGGCGCGGGCACGCTCCGCGCGGACGATCCGGCGCTTCACGTCCGCGAATTGGCGATGCAGGAGTACCGGCGGTCGCTCGGAAAGACCCGCGGATTGATCAAGGTCCTGGTCACCGCAAGCCTCGACCTGGCCGGGCTCGATCGCGCGCTCGCCGACCCCGACGGCGGCGGGATCATCGTGGCCACGACCGAAGAGGCGCCCACCGCGCGCGAAGCCGAGTTGGCCAGCCGGGCGGAAGTCTGGCGCGTGGGTCGCGGACGCGTCGATCTGCGGCTGCTCCTCCGACGGCTAAAGGAACGCGGCGTTGAACGGCTGCTCGTCGAAGGCGGCGGTGAGACTAACTGGGCGCTCGTCGAGCACGATCTCATCGACGAGATCCACGTGACACTCGCTCCCGCGCTCCTCGGCGGCCGCAACGCACCAACCTGGCTCGAGGGAGAAGGCTGGACGATGGACCAGGTCCGGCGGCTGACGCTCGTCGATCTGCGACGCGAGGGCGACGAGGTCTATCTGCATTGGGCCGTGGTCCGCGACGAACCGAGTTAATGGACCGGACGGGATCGAGTGAGCAAGAAAATCGTCACCGACGCACCCCGGCGCAAATCAGCCGGCCGAACTCGCCGAGCCCCGGTCGCCGGCGTTCGCGCTGAGACCGAATCTGAGCGGAGCGTTCGAGCGCGCCGTATCGTCGGCGCCCTACGATCGCTTCACCCCGACACCGAGTGCGCGCTGCACCACAGGAGCGCGCTCGAGCTGCTGGTCGCGACGATCCTCTCCGCGCAATGCACGGACGAGCGCGTCAACCAAGTGACGCCGGAGCTGTTTCGCCGTTATCCGACCGCACGCGCCTACGCCGAGGCGGACCCGACGGAGATCGAGATTGCGATCCGACCGACCGGATTTTTTCGCAACAAGGCCCGCTCGCTGATCGGGCTCGGCCGCGCGCTGATCGAGCGCGTCGACGGAGCGGTGCCCGACTCCATGGAAGAACTGATCCGACTGCCCGGCGTCGGGCGAAAAACCGCGAACGTCGTCTTAGGGACCTGGTTCGGTCAACCCGCGATTCCGGTCGACACCCACGTAACACGGCTCTCGGGGCGCCTGGGATTATCCGCGGCGACCGACCCGGCCCGGATCGAGTTCGATCTGCAAGCGCTGCTCGCGCGTGAAGACTGGACATTTTTTTCGCACGCGCTGATCTGGCACGGCCGCCGCGTCTGTGGCGCAAGACTCCCCGACTGCGCCCATTGCGGCCTGCGGCCCGAATGTCCCGCGGGTTTCGATTCGAGCGCCCAGACCTGCAAAAAGCGGGCAAAGGCGCTATAGTTCGCGGAACAAGGGCGTTGCCGATCATCGAGGCAGAAAGCCTTTTTGCCGGCGCGGGAGGACGACTCCGTGGCTCCGGTCAATCGATTCGAAGCGATCGAAGGCGAAGATCTCTATCGACGACTCGCCATGGGTGAGCGCGTGGTCGTCGTCGATGTTCGCAGCGCGCCGGAATTCGAACAAAATCACATTCCCGGATCGTTACTGATCCCGCTGCAAGAGCTCGACTCGCGTCGTGGCGAGATCCCCTCCGGCGGCGTCCCGATCGCGGCGGTTTGTGAAGACGGCAACCGCAGCAGCGTCGCCTGCCGATTGTTAGCCGAATACGACTTCACGCAGCTGTTCGCGCTGGACAACGGGCTGGCCTCCTGGCCCGGCCCGCTGACGAGCGGACCCGAGACCGCGTCCGAGCATCGGCCCGGTCTCTCCCCGTCATCGTTCCTCGTCGAGAACTTCGACCTGCTGAAGCCGGGCCTGGCGCTGGATATCGCGGCGGGCGACGGACGCAACGCGATCTACCTGGCCACGCGCGGATTCGACGTGGATGCGGTCGACATTAGTGCCGAGGCAATCGACCGCGCCCGGGCCGCTGCACGAAAACTCGGCGTGCCGCTTCGGGCCAACGTCGCCGACGTCGAAGACGAGACCTGGCCGTTGTCCGAGGCGACCTACGACCTGATCCTCGTCTTCAACTACCTGTGGCGTCCGCTGTTTCCGGGGATCATGGACGGCGTCGTTCCCGGCGGACTCGTGATCTACCAAACATTTACGGAAGATCAGAAGCGCTTCGGACCGCCGACCAACCCGGAATACTTGCTGCGCCGCGGTGAGCTGCAAAACCTGTTCGCAGACTGGCAGGTGCTGCGCTACCGAGAGTCCATCGGCCCGGCCCGGCGAGGCGGCGCCGATCGTGCGATCGCCGGAATCGTAGCCAGGAAGCCGGATTAGGTTGTGGTCGCTTCCGCTTCGATCGCCGCCGGGACCGTCGTCCCCGTTTTCCCACTCCCCGGGACGGTTTTCTTCCCCGGGACCCTACTGCCGCTAAACGTCTTCGAGCCCCGCTACCGTGCGATGGTTCGTGATGCGGCGGCCAGCGACCGGCTGATCGCGATGGCGCTATTGCGTCCGGGTTGGGAATCCGACTACGCGGGCCGTCCGCCAATCCACACGATCGGGACGGTCGGAAGGATCGAACAACTCGAGCATCAAGACGACGGCCGTTATCATATGCGACTCGCCGGCTTGACCCGAGTCCGCTTCGACGAGCTGACCTCGACGCGGCCTTACCGACTGGCCCAGGTCATCCCGCTGGAAGAAACGTCGGTCGTCGAGGACGACGCGACCATCGAGCGCGTCAAGCTCGACCTGCTAGTTTCACGAGCGCTGTTGCGGCGCGAGCTCGAGCAGGATTGCCAGCTGGGCCCCTGCCTCGACGAGCACCGCCCGTTCGAGATCGTGACCAACGAGACCTGCGCGAGCCTGCCCATTTCGGCCGCCCAACGCCAGCACCTGCTCGAGGAGAACGATATCCGCCGCCGCGCTTCCCGCGCCGCGGCAGTGATCGAGGAATTGATCGAGGGCCTGATGCGGCTGCGCCGATCGGACGAAGGATCCCCGGAACCGCTCGGGCTCAACTGATCTATCCGCCGATCTGGTGCATCGTCCGGACCAGCGGCAACGCCGCTTGACGCTCGAAGATTTCGAGCGCGCCGCCGCGCCCCTTGCCCGCGAGCGCCCGCTCCATGCGGCGTTCGATCTCGTCGTCTCCCGCTCCTTCCCGCATCGGCTCGCGAAGCTCTGCTTCTCGGTCGTCGTAGAGACAAACCCGGAACTTTCCGTCCGAGGTCAGCCGCAGTCGACTGCAGTTCCCACAGAACGGCTGGGTGACCGAATCGATGAACCCGAGAGGAGTTCCTGTATCCACGAACCGCCAGCGCTTGGCGGGCGCATGGGGATTTGCTCCCTCGACCGGCTCGATCGGCCACAGCGCCTCGATCCGCCGCCGCACCTCGGCGCCCGCGACGACGCGTGATAGATCCCACGTCGCTCCGTTTTCGAGCGGCATGTACTCGATGAAGCGGATCTCAAAGTTACACTCTCGACTCCAGGCCACGAGTGCTTCAACCTCGTCGTCATTTTTCCCGCGAACCAGCACCGTGTTGATCTTGATCGAATCAAAGCCGCAGAGCGCAGCAGCGGCCAGGCCCGCCAAGACACGCGCGAGCTCGTCGCGCCGGGTCATCTCCTGGAACCGCGACGCCGAAAGCGTGTCCAGGCTGACGTTCAGTCGTCGAAGCCCCGCGGCAGCCAGATCCGGCGCGGCCTCGGCGAGCAGCACACCGTTCGTGGTCAGCGAGATGTCCTCGAGTGCTGTTTGCTGCGACAACAAACCGATGAGCGTCGCCAGATCCCGTCGAACCAGCGGCTCGCCCCCGGTGAGGCGAACCTTGCGACCGCCTCGCGCGCAGAACACGCGCACCACCCGCAGAATCTCCTCGTAGGTCAAGATCGACGCACGATCGAACCATGTGGGCTCGACGGGCATGCAGTAGGTGCACCGAAGGTTGCAACGGTCCGTGACCGAGATCCGAAGATCGTCATGAATCCGTCCGAAGCCGTCGACCCAGTTTCGTGTCCCGTGCATCACTGATGCATTATGCCCAAGTGTCCCCGACTCGGCTGCCTGCGCCGTCAACGGGCTGGGCGCCCATGACCCGGAGACCTATACTTCGGCCGCGCGCCAGCTCCGTGCGCGGGAGAGCGCCCGATGAAGGCTTACAAGAACCTGGACTTCCTGAGCAGCCGCGAGGCGCGAGCGCTGCGGATCCTCGCCGTATACCTTGAGCCGCAGGCACGGTTCGCGCACTACGACGTCGCGGACACGGTCGTATTCATGGGCTCGGCGCGTGCGCTTCCGCTCGACGAGGCGGAACGCTTGTTCGAGAAAGCCCAGTCCGAAGCGGAGCCCAAGGCACTCGAAGCGGCCCGCGCCGAAGCGCGCCTCGCCCGCTACTACGACGACGCTCGCAAGCTGGCCTTTCTACTCACACGCTGGTCCAAGGATCTGCAACTTCCGGCGCGCCGCTTCATCGTCTGCTCCGGCGGCGGGCCCGGAATCATGGAGGCCGCGAATCGCGGGGCCTCCGAGGCGGCCGGCATCTCGATCGGACTAGGAATCAGCTTGCCGCACGAGTCGACGACCAATGAGTTCATCACGCGTGAG
>JANNRU010000601.1:0-5209 GCA_031401755.1 Acidobacteriota bacterium
GCCCGCCGCCAGGGCAAGTCGTCGTGCCGGTCCCACAACGCACTCAGATCCTCGCCCGACGGCGCGCGACCGAGCACGTTCAACACCACGGGACCGAGTCGCCCTCGCGATCGACGACCCACGGCTTGGATCGTCACCGCCACCACGCCGCGACCCTCTTCCAGCCGGGAGCGCACGGGGAAGAAGCCGGCCGAGATCTGTCCGATCAGTGCGTGGTCCCTGTGCCGGAACGCCGGCAGGAGGTGGTGCGTCAGCCGGGCCTCGTCCTCGACCAGCGTAATCAGCGATGGGCTATCCAAGAACAATTCATCGACCCGCGGGTGCTTGCAGTCCAGACAGCGCTGAGGGAACTCTTCCCAGCGCGGCATCCCGGTCGTCGCGTACCCGGCGAAAACCTGGCGCGAACTTCCCGGGACGGAGTGCTCGCATTCGGCGCTCCCGCAACGATGACACCAGGCGCGTCCGGGTCGGCAGATCGCAACGCTTCGAAACGCGTCCTCCAGCCGGGCGTCGATTTGGGCCAGCAGTTCGCGGGCTCCGGTGTCGTCGGGCGGGCGACGAAGCGGGACCACGAGTCGTAGGTCGACCGCCTCGAGGTTGTTGGGGAGGAGGTGGCCTGCCCTGTGCCGGGCGAGACGATCCTGAACGAGGCGCCGAATTGCCTCCCAGATCTGCTCCGGCTCGCTTTTGGGGGGACTCACGCCCCCATTATGGGAGTCCGGCGAGCCGGCGTGCCGACTCCGCCTCAACTTCGAGGGGCTTTTTCAATTAGTTGCTTGGTTGTGGGCCGGATCCACCGTAAATTCTTCGAGCTTGCCGTCGGGCGTCCGGTCTGTCCCGGAGGCCCGTTCGGGCAGGTAGATCTCCATTAATTGACCTTGCTTCGGCCCACGAAATCACGACGCCGAGCCGGTCATCGGCGAGTGCACGTACCCTTGCGTCTCCTCGGACTCGGGGTCTTGGGCTTGCTCGCCGGACTGCTCTCGCCGATTCCCGCGTGGGCGGCACCTCGATTCCTCCCGGGATTCCGCGAGCGGATCGCCTATCCCGCGAGCTCGGGAATGTTCAACCCGGTCTCAGTTGCCTTTTCGCCCGACGGCCGGGTCTTCGTCGCGGAAAAAGCCGGTCTGTTGCGCGTGTTCAACGGCCCCGCGGATACCACGGGGACAATCGCCGCCGACCTCAGTGTCGCCACCCACGGGTCCTGGGATCGAGGTTTCCTCGCGCTGACGCTCGATCCGCAATTCCCGTCGTCTCCGTTCGTATACGTCTTTTACACGTTTAACTTCGACCCCTTCACGCCCGAATCGGGGGTTCCACGCTGGGCCGACAGCTGTCCCGACCCTCCGGGAGCGACGAACGACGGTTGCATGGTCACCTCGCGCCTGTCGCGGCTCGAGATCAATCTCCAGAATCAGACGGTCGGGCCGGAACAGGTTCTCGTCGAAAACGAATGGTGCCAGCAGTTCCCCAGCCACTCCGTGGGATCGCTGGTCTTCACGGCCGACGGCGCTCTGTGTCTCTCGGCCGGGGACGGCGCCGGATTTAACTCTCCGGACTACGGACAGCGCGGCGGGGATCCGGGCAGCCCGACGCCCGCCAACCCGTGCGACGATCCCCCGGTCGGGAGGGGCGGCCTTCAGACCCCGCCGACCGCCGAGGGCGGCTCGTTACGCGCACAGGACTTGAGGACCTCCGGCGACCCCGTCAGCCTGGACGGCTCGGTCGTCTGCGTCGACCCCGCGACCGGCGCGGCCTGGCCTACGAATCCGTTGATCGGGGGGGATCCGGCCGACGACCGGATCGTGGCTTTCGGGCTGCGCAACCCGTTCCGGATGACGACCCGCCCGGGCTCGGACGAACTCTGGGTCGGAGACGTCGGCGACCTGGCCTACGAAGAGATCAATCGCATTCTTCCAGGGGCGACAACGCCGCCGAACTTCGGCTGGCCCTGCTACGAAGGTCCGCTGCGAGAGCCAGCTTGGGACTCGCTCGATCTCGACATCTGCGAGGACCTTTATCTGGATGCGGCCGCTCCTGCCTCCGAGCCGTTCTTCGCATACTCGCGCATCGGTCATGTCGACTCGGACCCCGTGTTCCGTTGCTCGCGCTTCCATGGCGCGGCGATCTCTGGGCTCGCCTTCTACGACGGGAATCAGTTCCCGGGACAATTCGACGGCGCTCTGTTTTTCTCGGATTACTCGCGCTACTGTGTCTGGGTCGTCTTTCCGGACGCCAACGGTATCCCGGACCTGTCGACGCTACGGACCTTCGGCGACGACCTGAAGATACCCGCCGAATTGAAGGTCCATCCACAGACCGGCGAGTTGTGCTACGTGGCGGTCGCTCACCATGAGATCCGCTGCATCGAGTACTTCGCCCCGAACAATGCCCCGATCGCCGAGATCAGCGCCACGCCGTCGTGGGGCGAGCTTCCCCTCGTCGTGCAGTTCGATGCCTCCGCGTCGAGCGACCCGAATCCGTATCAACTGCTCACCTTCGAGTGGGACTTCGACGGTGACGGCGAGTTCGATGACGCCGTGGGGCCTGCGCCTCAACAGACCTTCACGACTGCTGGAATCTGGAATGCCGCGGTCCGCGTCGCCGACGACCAGGGCATGAACGACACCGCCTCGATCTCGATCATCGCGGGCAACTCGCCCCCGACACCCGTGATCCTCTCTCCGTCACCTGCCGCCACCTGGGCCGTGGGCGATCTCATCTCGTTTTCCGGGACGGCAAGCGACATCGAGGACGGCCCGATTCCGGCTGCGGCGTTGCATTGGCAGGTCGTGATGAACCACTGCCCCGGCGACTGCCACGCGCACGTCATCGCGAGCTTCGATGGCGTAGGTTCCGGCAGCTTCCAGGCGCCGGACCACGAGTGGTACTCCTACCTTGAGATCGTGCTGACCGTGACCGACGATGGAATCCCGGGCAGCGGTGCCGGGGCGCTCTCCGGGGAGACCCGCCTCGTGCTGCAGCCGCAGGCCGTCGTCTTGACCTTCGAGACCGTTCCACCCGGACTCGAACTCAACGTCGGGGGCACTACCGAGACGACCCCGTTCACGAGGACCGTCATTGCCGGCTCGGCAAATCTGATCTCCGCGCCGCAACTGCAGGGCAACCTGGAGTGGCGGTCCTGGTCGGACAGCGGCACGAGAACGCACGAGATCACGTCCCCCGCTTCCCCGTCCGTTCTGACCGCGGTCTACGAACCGGTCGACACAGCCACCGACTGGGTGGTGGTCGGGCCGGGGTCTTCGCTCAAGTGGTTCGCCAACTCCAGCGACCCGGGTTTCGGGCTCTCCTGGACCGCGCCCGGGTTCGATGACAGCGGGTGGAGCGACGGTTTTTACGGGATCGGTTACGACACGCACGGCGACGCGGCGGCGCTGTTGGCGACGACCATCCCCAACGATGCGGTCTCGGCCTACACGCGGACGACGATCTTCGTCCCCGACGTCGACTCGATCCAGACCGTCGTGATCGGCTGTGACTGGGACGACGCCTACGCCCTCTGGATCAACGGTGCCGAGGTCTACCGATCCGCCGAGTTGGGTGCGTCGTCGCTGACCTGGAATTCCGGCGCGAATCCGCACGAATCGAGCAACGGATCGAGCCCTTCGTTCGCGCCGCTTCGCGACATCACGCCGACCGCGCGACCGCTTCTACACGACGGGGAGAATACGGTCGCCATCGCGGTCTGGAATGCGGGGATGCTCAGCAGTGATCTCGTCCTCGTGCCGCAGTTGACTCTCAATCATGATTTGGGCCTGATCCGCGGGCCTTACGTCCAGCAGGCCTCGCCGACCGGGATCGTCGTTCGCTGGCGCACGAGCACCGAGTCCGAATCGCTGGTGCGCTTTGGACTCGCGCCGGATCAACTGACCGACTCGATCCTGCTCTCGCCCCCGACGGCCGAGCACGAGGTCGCGCTGAGCGGCCTTGCGCCCAGCACTCGTTACTACTATTCAGTCGGAACGAGCGTGACCGAGTTCGCCGGCGGCGACGCGGATCACTGGTTTCGCACCGCGCCGCCGCCGGGGGTGTTCGCCGCCACCCGCGTCTGGGTCCTCGGCGATTCCGGACACCCGAACGCCGAAGCCGCGCGCGTACGAGACTCCTACTTGGCGTTCACCGCCGGCCGTGAGACCGACGCGTGGATGTTGCTTGGCGACAACGCCTACCAGTCGGGAACCGACTTCGAATACCAGCTCGCGGTGTTCGAGATGTACCCGGAGTTGCTGCGCACGACCGCCGTGTGGCCGACCCTCGGAAACCACGACGCCGCGACCGCCGATTCGGCGACCGGAAGCGGCCCCTACTTCGACATGTTCACATTGCCGACCGCCGGGGAACTCGGCGGCGCCGCATCGGGTACGGAGGCCTACTACTCGTTCGATCGGGCCAACATTCATTTCGTCGTACTCGACTCGGCGGACTCGGCCCGGCTCCCGGGATCGCCGATGTTGACTTGGCTCGCTGCCGATCTCGCTTCGACCGGGCAGGACTGGATCATCGCTACCTGGCATCACCCGCCGTACAGCCATGGCAGCCAGGACTCGGACCTGTCGACGATCCAGACCGAGATGCGCGAACACGTCGTGCCCCTCCTCGAGGCCGGGGGCGTCGACCTGGTGCTGAACGGGCATAGCCACAGCTACGAGCGGTCGTTCCTGATCGACGGTCACTACGGCCCTTCCAGCACCTTCGACCCCAGCTACCTGGTTGACTTGGGCGACGGTAGCGTTACCGGATCGGGCCCGTATCGGAAATCGGCCTTGGGCGCCGCGCCCCACGAGGGTGCGGTTTACGCGGTCGCCGGCACCGGGAGCGAGATCCGCCCAGGCGCGCTCGACCACCCGGCGATGTACGTGTCGCTGTTGCAACTGGGATCGGTGGTGCTCGACGTGGCGGGTACCCGGCTGGACCTGACGTTCCTCGGCGATGACGGCCTGATCTACGATCAGTTCACGATGCGCAAGGGGTCGGAATGCGCAATCGACCCGCAGGACGATCTGGACGGGGACGCTCTCTGTGCCGACGTCGACAACTGCCCAGAAATCTTGAACCCGAATCAGGCCGACACCGATCTCGACGGTCAGGGCGATGTTTGCGACGCCGATGACGACGGGGACGGCGTTCCGGACGCTGCAGACTGCGCACCGCTCGCCCGGGGTGTCGGAAACCTCCCGGGCCCGGTCGG
>JANNRU010000602.1:0-7372 GCA_031401755.1 Acidobacteriota bacterium
TCGGCCACCAGTTCCGACTCCAGCGCAGCGGCGAACAGCGCGAGGTCCGGAACCACGTCCTCGACATCGCCACGGTTGCCTTCTCCGGCGCCGGACGACTCCCTCACGGCGCGCGCCTCGAGGAGCGTCAGTTCGTCGCTCTCGTAACCCAGCGAACGCAGGCTGGCGATACCGGCTGCCGCATCTTGAAATCGGCCATCGACCAGTAATCCGGAGATCTCGTCGATCATGTCCTGCGACGGCGGCCGCGTCGGCCGGGAGCGGCCGACGGCCCGTTGGACTCGGGGCTCGCCGACCTCTGGTTCCGGCGACGCCGACGAGGACGGAAGCGCCGAGTCGGCAAAATCAATCACGATCTCCGGCTCGTCGTCTTGCTCACGAGTCACCGAATCGGTGACCGGTGCCGGCGCGGTCCCCTGTTCCGGCCGCGACGGGGCATCGACCGTGACGAGTGCGAGTTGCTCGAGAACTCGTAGCTCGCTGGGGTCGAGATGCCGCGAGGCCACGGCCTCAGCAGCGGCCTGGAGTGCGCCCGCCTCGTCACCGGAGGCTCGAAGCGCCACGGCTAGACGGCTCAAAGCTTGGGCGACCGCCGCATTCGACCCTCCGGAACGGGTCAACACGACGAACCGCTCCAAGATATCGGCACGACCGGGGAATCGCGAGACCACCTCGCGGAGTTGCTCGAGCGCCTGTTCGTGGAGGCCATATTTTTCGAAAATCTCGGACTGGGTCAGTCGGCCCGATACGAAGTCCGAATCGGCCCGCGACAGCGGGACGGCAGGTGTCCGAGGATCCCCGGAGTACGCCGGCAAAGACTCGCTCGCATGGCCGGTCGCAGCACGAACGGCCGCGGATGAACCGCTCTGTTGGACCAGCGGAGACTCGGGGCGTAATTGCGCGAGTTCCGTCAGGGTCCGTTCGGTTTCGGCGCGCAACCCCTGCGCGTCCTGTGCACGAGCCAACCACTCCAGGGCACGCACCAACCCATCGCGATCGGCTCGGTCGCGATGCAAGTCCCGAAGACGCTGGAGCGCGGGGAGATGTCCGCCGCTCTCGATCTCGGCCAGACCTTCCAGGGTTACGGCGATGGGCTGCCGATCGCGGCGTGTGGCGGTCGTTTCCAGCGCGCGGTCGAAGCCGCGCCAAAGCTGGTCCGAGAATCCGCGGCTGAGCGCCGTGGCGAACGCGGATTTCAGTATTTCCAGATCGAAGTCCGCTGCACGCGGGACCGACAGCAAGGCGATCATCTCACTCTGTCGGCCCTCAGCGGCTGCCCGGCGCAACAACTCGGCCTGCAGCGTCGAATCCGCTCCTTGCTCGGCGACACCGTCGCGAAGCAGAGTCAGACTCGCCTCGTTGCGCCCTTGAGCATCGAGGGCCCGTGCAAGACCGAGACGCGCGGCATTGCGTCCGGGAGCGAGTTCCGCCGCGCGACGGTAGATCCGTTCGGCTTCTTCGGAAGAGCCCTTCGCAAGAAGAGCCCCGGCGACTTCCAGGAACTCGTCGGCCGCGCGCTCCGAGTTACCATCGGCGGCGAGGGCCTCGGCGAACCGCACTCGGTGGCGCGGGTCCGTCGGGTCCGCTCGCACCAGTCTGCCGTAGATCTCGCTTGCGCGATCGAAACGTCGTTGCTTGAGATAGTATTCGGCCGCGGCGAGGAAGTAGGACCGGGCCTCACCCGGCAGTTTCTGAGCCAGGTAGAGCTCGCCTAGTTGCGCGAGCGACTCGATGTTGTTCGGCTCCAGGCGCAGAGCTTTCTTATGAATCGCGATCGCCTTGGGATAGAAACCGCCCTCGGCGAATTGCGTCGCGATCCGGTTGTAATACGAGATAGCCTCGGCGTTGCGACCTTGGCGCGCTAGCAGGTCGGCCAATCGGTTCAGGGTGAGCAAGTCATTGGGCGCGCCTTGACTGACGCGCTGCAATTCACAGAGCGCCGCCTGCACCTTGCCCTGCTTGAGCAAGCGCTCGGCGGCCTGCAGCATTTTGTGCTTCTCCACTGCCATGAGCCTCTCGAGCTCCTCTCCGTTCGTGCCGCTCGACCGGATCTCAGCGCATTCCGCGTTCGCGGATTCGAGCCTTCTTACCTCGCAGGTCTCGAAGGTAGAAGAGCTTCGAACGCCGCACGGCCCCTTCTCGGACGACCTCGATCCGGTCGACGTTCGGCGAGTGGACCGGGAACGTCCGTTCCACCCCGATCCCCCCGGAGGTCTTGCGGACCGTGAACGTGCTGCGCAGGCCGATGCCGCCGCGCCGAGAAATCACATCGCCCTCGAAGACCTGAATCCGCGACTTTTCGCCCTCGACCACGCGGACATGGACCCGAACTCGATCTCCCGAGCGGAACTCAGGGAGTCCCTGCTTCAGCCCCAAGCTGTCAATACTGTCGATGATCCCGTTCATTTCCCGATATCTCCTGTTTCCTGCGGTCCCTCTTCGGCCGCTGCTTCCCCGCTGACCTGACCCTCAGCGCGATCCGTCAAGATCGCCGACCGCTCTTCACGCCATCGTGCGATGGCGGCATGATCCCCCGAAATCATCGCCTGGGGCACCCTTCGGCCTCGGAATTCGACAGGCCGGGTGTAATATGGGTGTTCGAGCCTGCCTCGTGCAAACGAGTCCCGGTCCGCGGCCCCGGGGTCACCGAGAACCCCAGGAATGAAGCGCGCCACCGCCTCGATCACACACATCGCCGGTAGCTCACCCCCGCTCAGGACCGCCTCCCCGACCCGGATCGCGTCGTCGACCAAGCCCTCGCGAACCCGTTGATCGACGCCTTCGTACCTCCCGCACAGCAGGACGAGCCGCGTCGCGGCCGCCAACTCCTTGGCTGCGGCGTGGTCGAGGGGACGACCTTGCGGACAGAGCAGGATCGTCCGGTCGATGGCGACCGGATCGTGACTCCGCAGCCAATCCACCGCGTCAAAGAACGGTTCCGGCCGGAGAATCATTCCGCCCCCTCCCCCGTACGGAGCATCATCCACCCGCCGAAATCGTCCTAGCCCCCATTTCCTGAGGTCGTGAATACGGACGCCGAGATGTCCCGCGCGCCGGCCCCGCGCGAGAACCCCCTCCTCCCAGATCCCAGCGAACATCGCCGGAAAAAGCGTCACGACGTCAAAAACGAGCACGCGTCACCCCCGGCGTCCTAGGCCTCGAGTTCGAACAATCCCTCGGGCGGACGAACGGTGACGCGACGGCTGACACAATCGATCGCCAAGACGATCGCGCGGACGTGCGGTACCAAATGCCGTGTAGCCCGACCATCCGCCGCACAGCGCTCGACCACGAACTGATCGACGGTGGCGGCCGGGACGAAATCGACGATGCGACCCAATTCCACGCCGCTCTCGTCGACCACCAGCATGCCGATCACGCTTTCGATCAGCACGGTGCCCTCCGGCAGCTTGGAGGCATCGGCTTCGTCGATCAGAACCTGAGCCCCCTTCAGGGCCGCCGCAGCACTGGGATCGTCGATTCCGGACAGCCGAACGACCCATCGGTCGCTGTAAGCTCGGCTCTCTACGACCCGGTGACGGACCGCAGCGCCGTTTCCGGATCGGAGCCAGATTGAAACCGTTCCAACCCACGGGGCGGCCGCCCCGTGCGCGACCCGAATCGTCAGCTCTCCCGTCGCGCCTCGGTGACCCCAGACACGACCGAGAGCTGCCAGGTGGGTCGAATCACTCGATGATTTCGAGGACAATCCGTTTTTGTTGTTTTGCACCGGCAGCACCGAGCAAAGTCCGGATCGCTCGCACGGTCCGTCCTTGCTTGCCGATGATCTTGCCCAGGTCCTCGGCGGCAACTCTCAATTCGAGGCGAGTCGACTGATCGATCTCGATTGCACTCACGTCGACCTGTTCCGGCTGGTCGACGAGTGAACGTGCGATCAGCTCGAGCAACGGCTTCACGAGAAACTCCGGCGCAGGCAGAGAAGCCTTCCTGACGTCGACAAGGCGCTCACGCCCCGGCGGACCGGGCGCGCTCGAGCAGGCTCTTGACCGTGGGTGACGGCTGGGCTCCCTTGGCGATCCACCCATCCACCCGCGCGACGTCCAACTTGACCGCAGGCGGATCTTGACGCGGGGCGTAGGTCCCCACGATTTCGACAAAAGGCCCGCTGGGGGTCTTGCGAGAATCGGAAACCACCACTCGGTAGTAAGGCGCCTTTTTTGCGCCCATTCGCCGGAGTCGAATCATCAGCACGTTCTGACCCTCCTGCCCGTCCCTGCCGGAAAAGGCGTCACTATAGCCTAACGCCCAAAAAAAGGCAGCCGGGGGCGTTTTCCCTTTTTCGCTGCCGCCCGGACCGATTTCATCATCCGTTGCATCTGGGCAAACTGTTTCAGCAGTCGATTGATCTCCGGGACGGATTGGCCGCTGCCCCGCGAGATGCGGCGCTTTCGACTGCCGTCGAGGATCCGGGGTGTCCTGCGCTCCCCGGGAGTCATCGCGTCGATAATCGCCACCACTCGGGTCAACGCCTTGGGATCGAGATCGGCATCTTTGACCTGCGACATTCCGGGGATCATCGCCATCAGGTTTTGGAGCGGCCCCATGCGTCGCAACATCCGCAGCTGATCGCGAAAATCCTCAAGATTGAATTCGCTCTTCAGTAATTTGCGCTCGAGTCGCTTCGCCTCGTCCTCGTCGACCGACTCTTGCGCCCGCTCAATCAGGCCGAGTACGTCGCCCATGCCCAGGATTCGACCGACCATGCGGTCGGCGTGAAACGCCTCCAAGTCTTGGGTTCGCTCACCGGTGCCAATGAACTTGATCGGCACGCCGGCGACGTGTCGGATGGAGAGCGCAGCGCCGCCGCGTGCATCGCCGTCGAGCTTGGTCAAGACGACGCCGGTTACGTTCAGTGCGGCGTGAAACTCCCGGGCCGAACGCACGGCGTCCTGCCCGGTCATCGCATCGGCGACGAACAAGATCTCATGGGGCCGAAGGTCGTCGCGCAGCGCGGTCAACTCTTGCATCAGCTCCGTGTCGATGTGCAAGCGCCCGGCCGTGTCGACGAGTACCGTATCGAAGCCGGACTTGAGCGCGTGCGCGAGCCCCGCGAGCGCCACCTTGCGTGCCGGCTCCCGCCCGTCGTGCTCAAAGACCGGAAGCTCCGCAGCACGACCCACTCGAATCAATTGCTCGATTGCCGCGGGTCTCTGCACGTCGGCAGGGATCAGGTAGGGAAACCTCCCTTGACGCTTCAACCACAGACCGAGCTTCGCGGTGGTCGTCGTCTTGCCCGACCCTTGCAATCCGACCATCAAAATGATCGTCGGCGGCCGAGGAGCGGTCCGCAGCGAGGCATCCTCCCCGGACCCGAGGAGCCCGGCCAACTCATCGCGCACGATCGCTACGACCTGCTGACCGGGGGTCAAGCTGCGAAGGACCTCTTCGCCGAGCGCTTTTTCTCGAACCGCGTTGATCAGCTTCTGCACGACCGCGACGTTGACGTCCGCTTCGAGCAGAGCCAGGCGAACCTGGCGCAGCGATTCCTGCAGCGTGGCCTCTGTGATTCGCGCCTGCCCGCGGAGGTTTCGCAGGACTCCTTGTAGGCGCTCGGATAGGTTTTGGAACAAATGTCGCCCGGCTCAGACGGACTCTAGGAGATGTCCCATCCTGTGCTTCTTCGTGCGCAGATACTCGATGTTCGCATCCGTCGCCGGCAGTTCGAGGGGAACGCGTTCGACGATTTCGAGCCCGTAGCCCGCGAGCGCCACATACTTACCCATGTTGTTCGTCATCAGCCGCAGCCTGCGGACGCCGAGATCATGGAGAATCTGCGCTCCGATTCCATAGTCACGATGGTCTACCGCAAAGCCGAGCTCTAGATTTGCGTCCACGGTGTCCTTGCCCTGCCGGTCCTGCAATTCGTAGGCTCGCAGCTTGTTCGCCAGGCCGATTCCACGACCCTCCTGGCGCAGATAGAGAATCACCCCTTGGCCCTCTGCCGCGATCAGGTCCATCGCCCTTTGTAGTTGAGGCCCACAGTCGCAGCGAGTCGAGCCAAAGACATCGCCGGTAAGGCACTGCGAGTGGACGCGAACCAGGGTCGCCTCGTCAGCCTGCGGATCCCCCATGACCAGCGCGACATGGGTCCTATCTTCCAAATCGAAATGGTAGGCGTGAATCCGCCACTTGCCGTCCACCGTCGGCAACACCGGAGACGCGATGCGTCGGACGAGTCGTTCCGTTCTCATACGATGACGGATCAGCGTGGCGATCGTGATCATCTTCATCCCGTGGAGCTTGGCAAAAGTCCGCAGATCGGCTAGCCGTGCCATCGAGCCGTCTTCGCGCATGATCTCGCAGATCACGGCGGCCGGCGTGAGTCCAGCGAGACGACACAAGTCGACGGAGGCCTCGGTGTGCCCGGCGCGCTTGAGTACTCCTCCGGGCGTGTAACGCAACGGAAAGATGTGACCGGGCCGCGCGAGATCTTCCGGTCGCGTTGAGGGATCGACCGCCATCCGAATGGTCCGCGCTCGATCAGCCGCGGAGATTCCCGTCGTGATCTCCCGCCGTGCTTCGATCGACACGCAGAAGGCGGTGCCGCGTCGCGCAGTATTGTCCTTGACCATCAAGGGGATCTCGAGTTCGTCGAGGCGTTCCGGAACCATTGACAAACAGATCAGACCGCGCCCGTGGGTCGCCATGAAATTGATGATCTGTGGATTGACATGTTCCGCTGCGCAGACGAGGTCGCCCTCGTTCTCGCGGTCCTCGCCATCGAGGACGATCACCGTTTCGCCGCGGCGGAGCGCGTCCAGCGCCTCCGCCATGGTGCTGAGTCCGACGGGCTGTTCGTGGTCTTGCGTCATGGCTTCATCCCGGAATCGCCGGTCGCGCGACGTTCCACCAAGGGTTCAAGATAGCGCGCCAGGAGATCCGCCTCTAGGTTGACGCGATCACCGACAGCGAGCGTTCCCAACCGGGTCCGAGCGAGCGTCTCCGGCACCAGGGCGACTTCGAACCCGCCCTCACTCACGCTGGCAACCGTCAACGACACCCCATCCACCGCAATCGAGCCTTTTTTCGGCACCAGATGGGCGATTTCGACCGGCAGTTCGAGGCGCAGCCGATGATCACCGGGTCGACTCTGCACATCAAGTACCCGCGCCGTCGCATCGACGTGCCCGGAGACGAGATGGCCGCCGAGGCGGTCGCCCAGCCGTAGCGCGCGCTCGAGGTGAACTCGAGTCCCCAGCGCGAGTCGTCCAAGCGTCGTCCGCGCTAGCGTCTCGGCAACGACGTCGGCCTCCAATCCCTCGCCCGAACGAACGCGAACCGTCAGGCACACACCGTCCACCGCGACGCTCTCTCCATCAACCATCTGCTCTTCGGCAAGCCCACTCGCGAT
>JANNRU010000603.1:0-2148 GCA_031401755.1 Acidobacteriota bacterium
CAGTGAGGTAGAGCAAGACCTCGCGGTTGAAGCCCTGATCCCACAGGTACTCGATGAGTTCGAAGTTAATCGGCCGCATGATTCCGCGCGTGAATTCCTGAGAGTCGAGTACGGCCACGTTGAAGCTGGGAGAGTCCGACATCGAGGCGCCCGCCGACAGTCCGACCTGGTCCGAGGCCGCGCTGCCGATCGAGCCGGAGGCGCCGAAATCGGTCGCCGCACGCAGGCTGCCGCTGATGCTCGTCAGTCCGGTAAAGACCATCGGGCGTTGGTCACGGGCGCGCAGGATGTTCAGCAGCATCATTTCGTTTCGTGCGTTCTCCGCCGCAACGTTGTAGTCCAGCACGCGCATCGAGATGTCGCGGCTGCTCACGCAACCCAGCCCCAGTGCGATGCTCAACCACATCGCCACGATTCGAAGAACCTTATCGGTCACCGCTGCCTCCTGTGTCGCCTCGCCCAACGTGTCGTGTCATCGCTGCTTCAGGTAGCCCAGCACGATCCGCATCACGCCGATCGTGATCTCCGGCTGTTCGCGCATCATATTCCAGAAAGGTTCGTGAGCGATGCGAAGCGTCAAGACGTCGTCGATCGCCGTGCACGTGGCCGCCCGAGCGTCTCCTGTCAGAATCGCCAATTCACCGATCACCTCCCGAGATCCGAGCACTTTGCCCGTATCCCGTCCATCGATCTCGATCCGCACGTTGCCCTCGACGATGATGTAGAGCGCATCGCCGACATCTCCCTGGCGGATGATCGTGTCGCCGCGTCGAAACGGCATTTCGGTAACGATCGGGGTCATTCCGGCGAGCTGCTCACCGGGGATCTCGTGGAATAACGGCACCTGCTTGAGGAACAGGATCTTTTCCAGCGGAGCCAGCGCCATCGATGAGCCCTCCGTCGCGCCTCGTTTCGGACCGTCGAGGCTTTGCAGTAGTTGGGTGGCGGCTTGCTTTACGAGCTCGTCAGGTTCGAGTCTCCTGCGCTCGTCGTCATCGAGAGCGTTGAACGCGCAGGCCGCAAGCCAGGGATCCTCCCCGTCGATCAATGCGCGCAGGCGGTCGATCCGGGGTTGCCGGTCCAGGCCCAGACGACGCTCGGCGACGACGAGTTTTTCCGCATCGGTCCCGGCAAGGTAGGGGATCAGCAGCGATTTCCCGGTGACCACGACGTTGTCCAGCAACTCCACGGCATTCGCCCGGAGTCGCAGATCCTGGTCGCCGAGCGCCTTGCGCAGATCGTCGATCGCGAGGTCCGGATAGGCCAGAGCGAGCGACGCCAGGACACGCGCATGGTCGGCCTGGGCCCGATTTTCCATGGACTCGGCGAGCAACGATCCCGGGTTCGGATTCAGGTCCGCGATGCAGAGCTGACGTTCGAATGCCTCGCGAAGCTCGCGTTCGAGGCACGCGAACCCGCGGGTTCGCCCAATGCCCGGCTCCTCGCCGGTCGCTCTCGACTTCAAAATCGTGGTGTAGGCTGCGGCGCGGACCCACGCCCGGTCATCTTCGAGCCGCCGCGTCAGGATCGGGCGCGCCGACGCACCGAGCGATCCCAGGCTGGCGACGAGCGCCGCGGAGACCGCCGCCGGGAGCGCGCGGTCGTTGATCAGGGCCTCGACCCGGCCGACGTCTCCCGCGGCGCACGCGCAGATCGCGGGGATCCCCGCTTGACGCAGCGCAGGATCGTCCAGTGAAGCCAGCAATCCTGGCAACAACTCCGGTGCTGCCACGCGCTCCGCAGCGCGGACGGCGGCTCGCCGCACGGCGGCGTCCGAGTCGCCGATCAACTCCAACAGGGGGCCATAGAAGCCCTGAACCGCGAGTTCACCCAGCAACTCTGCGCCTTGGACCCGCGCGGCAGTCTCCGGATCTTCCAGCAACTCGTGCAACGGCCTCCCGGCATGGAGGAACCCGGAAAGCCCACCATGCCGGATCAGGGCCACGATGGTCGCCCCCCGGACCTTGCGATCGGCGTCCTCGAGAATCGGAACCAGCTCCCGTACCGCCCCGACGCCGAGCAAGCGCCCGAACGCCTCGACGGCCTCGCAGCGCACCCCGGCATCGCCATCGTTCAGTCGGCCGCGCGCTGCGGCCGCGTACCGCGGGTCCGCGCGCTCGCCGAGGTATCGCAGCGCAGCACCGCGTA
>JANNRU010000604.1:0-2109 GCA_031401755.1 Acidobacteriota bacterium
CTGCAAACGACGGTCGGCCGGGTGATTTTCAATATCGATCTACCCGAAGGACTACCGTTCGTCAATGGCCTGATGAAGAAGAAGACCCTGCAGTCGTTCGTGCACTACGTCTACCTGCGCCACGGGCAGCACAAGACCGTCGACCTCGTGGACCAGCTGAAGGATCTCGGCTTCTTGCAGGCCACCCGCGCTGGAGTCTCGATCGGCATCGACGACATGGTCGTTCCGCCGGAAAAGGCCAAGGTCGTGGACCGAGCGCGAAGCGAGCAAATCAACGTCGAAAAACAGTTCCTCGAAGGCCTGATAACGAATCGCGAGCGCTACAACAAGGTCATCGCCATCTGGTCCGACGCGACCGAACGGGTCTCCGAGGCGATGTTCCGCGAGATGACGAGGATCGAACGCGAAGCGCGGGAATTCAATCCCATCTTGATGATGGCCGACTCCGGGGCCCGTGGCAGCAAGCAACAGATGCGGCAATTGGCCGGAATGCGTGGACTGATGGCCAAGCCCTCGGGTGAGATCATTGAGACGCCGATCACGGCGAATTTCCGCGAAGGTCTCAACGTCCTTCAGTATTTCATCTCGACCCACGGCGCGCGAAAAGGTCTGGCGGATACCGCACTCAAGACGGCGAACTCGGGTTATCTGACCCGCCGCCTCGTCGACGTGGCGCAGGACGTGATCATCACCGAGCAAGACTGTGGAACGCTCGAGGGGATCGAGGTCTCGCGAATTGAAGAGGGCGGCGAGATCATCGAGGAGTTGCGCGACCGGATCGTCGGACGTGTGGCACTGGAAGACGTCAACGACGTCTTGACGGGTGACTCCCTCGTTCCGCGAAATATCGTGATCGACGAGGATCTGGCCACGGAGGTGCAGGACGCCGGAATCGAATCGGTTCGAATCCGATCGGTGCTGACCTGTGAATGCCGTCGCGGCGTTTGCGTGCGTTGCTACGGGCGAAATCTGGCCAGCGGGCGTGCCGTCGAGCTCGGTGAGGCCGTCGGTGTGATCGCGGCCCAGTCGATCGGCGAACCCGGAACTCAGCTAACGATGCGAACCTTCCACATCGGCGGTACCGCGCGCATCGAGGAGCAGAGCGGGATCGAGGGCCGAAACGGCGGGACGATCCGCTACCACAACCTCAAGACCGTCGATAACCGCGCCGGGAACCCCGTTGCGATCAACAGGAACGGCGCGGTTGTGATTCAGGATCGCGAGGGTCGAGAGCGGGAACGCTACACGATCGTCTACGGCGCAAGGCTGATGGTCCGTGACGGTGACGTGATCGAGCCGGGGACCCCGCTGGCCGAGTGGGATCCGTACAACTACGTGATCCTGACCGACCTCGCCGGCATCGTGCAGTTCCAGGATGTCGAACCTGGAATCACGCTCAAAGAAGAAGTCGAGGAAGTCAGCGGGCTGTCTCGGCAGGTGATCGTGCAGTCGCAAGACGAAAAGCGCCACCCCCAAATGCTGGTCCGCGACAGCAAGGGGGGCGAACGGCGGATCCATCTGCCGGTCCACGCGACGTTGATGGTCCAGGACGGCGCGGAAGTTCATCCGGCCGACGTCATGGCCAAGATTCCGCGCGCCACGACGAAGACGAAAGACATCACCGGCGGCCTCCCCCGAGTGGTGGACCTGTTCGAGGCTCGACATCCCAAGGATCCGGCGGTGATGGCCGAGGTCGATGGAACCGTGGCTTACGGCGACATCGTGAAGGGCGCGCGGCAAATCCTGGTCCGCACCGACGATGGCGAAGAGCGCGAGTACACGATTCCCAAGGGATTGCACGTGACCATTCAGGAAGGCGAGCGGGTCCGGGCCGGTGATGCATTCACGGATGGACCGAAGGACCCGCACAAGATCCTGGAGATCCTCGGGGAGCGAGAGCTCCAACGCTATCTGTTGGATGGGATCCAGGAAGTTTACAGGCTTCAGGGCGTAAACATCCACGACAAGCACATCGAGGTCGTAATCCGCCAGATGATGCGCTGGATCAAGATCGAGGATCCGGGCGATACGGAATTCATCGTCGACGAGCAAGTCGATCGATTCCGTTTCGTGGAGGAAAACGAACGGGTGCTGGCCGACGGCGGAGCG
>JANNRU010000605.1:0-2321 GCA_031401755.1 Acidobacteriota bacterium
CCAGGCCACGGACTCCACGCGCAGCGGATGCAGGGCGAACATCGCCGCGACGAGCACGCTCGGCCAAACAACGCGGGTCATGCTCCAGAAGGCCAAGAGCAGGATCGACGCGTTGAGCGCGTGCAGCACGGCGCTGACCAGATGGTGCGGCCCGGGTCGGAGACCGAACAGCTCGCAGTCGGTCATGTGCGAGAGCCAGGTCAGCGGGTGCCAGTTCGCCGCGTGGGCCTCGGTGAACGCCCAGCGCAGGCCCTCAGCGCTCAGCCCGCGGGCGACGAGCGGGTTGTCGAAGAGGTAGACGTCGTCGTCGAAGAGTACGAAGGCGTTGAACGTGGCACGGGAATGGACCAGGAGCGTAACGGCAAACAGGGCCGCGGCGAGCCCGAGGATCCGCCGACGCGAGCCGCCCGACGGGACGCTGGGTGCAACAGGGTCCAAGATCGCCTCAGCTCGACGCCACCGCGGCCAGTGCGCCGCGGATCTCGCCAGCATCGGGATGATCCGGCCCAAGCGCCAGGAAACGCTCCCAGTGCGCACGGACCCCGGCGAAGTCTCCGAAATGTCGGTAACGCACGGAACAAACCGCCATTCCGTTCTCTACTCTGGTACGAGCCCGGGTCCAGCGTCCGATAATATTGGCGTGATGTCAACTCAAACCCCGAGGCCTTTGCCCCAAATCGCTCCAATCCCCCGGGAAGAACTCCGTAGGGACTGATCCGACGGGAGTCTCACCACTCCGCGGGGGCTGGGAGAATCTGCCTGGCGGACCCTTCGAAGGAAAGTGGATAAAGGGCCCATCGCCGGGAACAGCGCCTTGAGCTGCTGAACCAGAACCCAATCGGTGGAATTGTGTGCGTTCCTGCGGATTTGGGTTGACATAACGTCAGGACTATCGGACCCTGGGCCGGGGCTCGTACTTGAGTCGAAAACGGAATGGCGGTTTGTTCGGATGCCTATCCGCGGCGGCTGTCGCTTGATAGAACCGTGCCCGCCTTGAGAGGCACGGCTGCCTGACCAGCTACGCGCCTCGCGCGAGATGCGGAGCAGTGACGTGGGACTTCCCTATCGAGGAGTGTCGAGGATGTTGCGACGCATCGTGTTTTCGGCTTGCGCGTTGCTGCTGGTCTTTCCGCTGTCCGTCGCCGTTGGCGCCGAGTGGTCCGCGGAGCAGGTGCGCGCGATCCTCGCCGAGCGGATCGACAAGCAACACAAGAGTGTCGGGATCGCTGTCGGGTTGATCGACGAGCGAGGCAGCACCGTCGTGAGCTACGGCAAACTGAGCAAGACCGACGAGCGGATGCCCGACGGGAAGACCGTGTTCGAGATCGGCTCGATCTCCAAGGCCTTCACCTCGATCCTGCTCGCGGACATGGTACTGCGCGAACAGGTGCATCTGGACGACCCCGTGCAGAAGTTCTTACCCGCTGCGGTGCGCGTGCCGAGCCGCGATGGCGCCGCGATCACCCTGTACCACCTCTCGACCCACACGTCGGGGCTCCCACGGATGCCGGACAACTTCACCCCGGCCGACCCGACCAATCCCTATGCGGACTACACCGTCGAACAGATGGTCGCGTTCCTGTCCCGCGCCGAGCTGAGCGGCAAACCCGGCGCGAAAGCAGCCTATTCGAACTACGGCGCGGGTCTCCTGGGCCACGTCCTAGCCCGGCAGGTCGGAACGAGCTATGAGGCGCTCATGCGCGAGCGCATCGCCGGGCCGTTGAAGATGACGGACACCGTGATCACGTTGACCCCGCAGCTCAAACAACGCTTGGCGCAAGGCCACGATGACGCGCTCGCGCCTGCTGCGAACTGGGACCTCCCGACACTCGCCGGTGCCGGCGCCTTGCGCTCCACGGTGGACGACATGCTGCTGTTCCTGGCGGCGAACCTGGGGCGCACCGAGGTTCCGATCGCCGCGGCCATGCAGGAAAGCCATCGGCCGCGGGAGGACTTCAATGGGTCCGCGATGCGGATCGGCCTGGGCTGGCTGATCCGCAAGGGTCTGGGAGGCACGATCCACTGGCACAACGGGGGGACCGGGGGTTATCACTCGTTCGTCGGTTTCGACAAGGAGCACAAACGAGGCGTCGTGGTGCTGTCGAACTCGACCCACGACATCGACGACATCGGCTTCCACCTGCTCGAGCCAGCGCTCGCGCTGACGAAGTTCAAGACGGCGTCGGAAGCTGTCGCACTCGACGGAGCGTGTCAACGACTTTGAGACACCGACCGTTTGCATTTACTGAGCAACCTCGATGAATTCCGGTTTTGGTTCCTCGACGGCATCGAGGCCCGAATCAAGGGGTACCCAGGCGTCG
>JANNRU010000606.1:0-1500 GCA_031401755.1 Acidobacteriota bacterium
TCGAACCATGGACTCTGCATCCGGACGTCGCGCCATGGCACCCACCGTGATCGCAGCTACGGCAACCGACAAGACAATTCCCAACTCCGGCGCGCCGGGGACTCCGGAAAGCGACCAAACGAATCCGAGGGCGGTCAAGACGCCCAGCGCAGTTAGTGGCGCGGCACCGGACCGACCGACGAGTCGGAAGCACTCGAGGCAAGCGACCGCAATCAGCGCTGCGGCAACCGACACGAAACACCACTGCGGTGATCGTTTGATCAGCAACCAAAGGATCGGTGCGAGAACCGCAGCGCTGGCGAGCCGGATCATCGGGTGGGTCGATCGAGACGAGTCAGCCCGGTACGACCGCGGTACGACCTGTCCGCGAAACGTCCTGACCGATCTCGCCGAACCGACGCTCGCGTTGTTGGAAGTCGACTATCGCCTCGAACAAGTCGCGCCGGCGGAAGTCGGGCCACAAACGGTCGGTGACCCAGATCTCGGCGTACGCGATCTGCCAAAGCAGAAAATTGGAGATCCGAAGCTCCCCGCTCGTGCGGATCAAGAGGTCCGGATCCGGCTCCTCGGGGGCGTAGAGGTATCGAGCGAACAGTTCCGCGTCGAGTTGCTCCGGGTCGAGCCCCGCACGCAGGATCCCCCGGCAGGCGTCGACGATCTCGCTGCGACCGCCATAGGACAGGGCGATGTAGAGCCGCAGTCCCGAGCAGTGCGCCGTGGCCCGCACAGCCCGCTCGACATCGTCCCGCACCCTCTGGGGCAACTCCTGGATGCGCCCGATGACCAGGAGTCGGACGTTGTTGCGGACCAGTTCCTCCAGTTCCTTCCGGAGATACTCGCGCAGCAGCAACATAAGCGTTCGGATTTCGGCTGCCGGACGCTTCCAGTTCTCCTGCGAGAACGCGTAGAGCGTTAGCACCTCGATCCCCAGTCGCGCCGCTCCCTCCACCGTGTCGCGGACTGCGGCAACCCCCGCCCGGTGTCCGAACGAGCGGGGCAGCGCTCGGCAGCGGGCCCAGCGGCCGTTGCCGTCCATGATGATCGCGACGTGCCGCGGCAATCGCCCGGCGTCGAAGAGGCCGAGCAGCCGTTCCTCCTCGCTGCCCGGTGCTGCCAGTTCGGAATCGAACATCGGTTCCTATCGCTCGCGAGGTGCTTCCCCGAGCCAGAACGGCCGCCGGAATACTAATGCCAGCGTCGAGTCGGTTCAACCACGGTCACCGAAGCCGCACGGGTTGCGGGAGATCCAGTTCCAAGCACTGCCCACGATCGAATCGAGCCCGGACCGCGAAGGCTGCCAGCCCAACTGGCGTCGCGCGCGTTCCGCCGACGCGATCAGCGTCGCCGGATCACCGGGCCGCCGGTCGGATTCGATCGTCCGTGGTCGCCGTCCCGTGACTCGACCCACTGCGGAGATCACCTCGCGAACACTGTGACCCTCTCCGTGGCCCAAGTTGAAGGTCCGATCCTCGAGACCACCCCGTTCGAGCGCGACGAGGG
>JANNRU010000607.1:0-19939 GCA_031401755.1 Acidobacteriota bacterium
TCGGCGACCCAGTACGCGCTGTTTTCCAGTTTGTTCGGACTGCCGCGACTGATCGCGGGCCCGATCACGGGCGTGACCGTCGATGCGTTGGGCTGGACGACCTTCTTCTGGGGTACGCTGATCGCGGGCCTCCCGGGGCTATTTTTACTCGCACGCTTCGTTCCGCTCGGCGTGCGCGAGCCGGCGTTCGCCGTGGTCCCATTTCGGCGACCGCCGCGCGGGGCGCGAGAGATGCTGACTTGGGCCTTGCCCGCAGGTATCTCCGCCTTCGCCTGCGGACTCGCCGTTTCTGCGACCCTCGATGCCCTAAAGCTGCGGCGTGCGGGAGCGGATTTCGACTTCATGGCCGCGCTCACGCCGTTGCTCGTCCCGACCACTCCCGCTGCCTGGATCACGGTCCTCGGTGCGGTGGCCTTCGCCGGCGTCACCGGGTTGTTCACCGCGGCAGCGCGTCGCTGAGTGGCGCATCATCTGTAGACTGCGGCCATGGCGACGGCCGAGTTCGCGCTAGGCGGTGACGACACTAACGGCTTTCTCGCCGGCGGCGAGTCGATGAGACGCCGATGAGCTCGTGGATTCAGCGGGCCGCATGCTTGGTTCTGACGCTGATGGTCGCAATCGGCTGCTCGGCGATCCGTCAGTTGCGCGGACCGCAGTGGACCGCGCGCACTGAACCTGCGTTCGAGGGGATCGCGTTTAACGACCTCGCCGATCGTACTGCCTTGCGCGTCCTCGTCTTCGGTGACGCCGGTCGCGGAAGCGACGCACAGCGCCGGGTCGGCGAGGCAATGGCCGGGCAGTGCGCGGCACTCGGCGGCTGCGACTTGGCCTTGGTCACGGGGGACAACGTCTACCCGACCGGACTTCGCGCGGGAGCCGGCGGCCCGCAAGACCCGCGGCTATTCGATCGTTTCGAGCGGCACTACGCTGCCTTTGGACGGCGAGATTTCTGGATCGTGGCCGGAAACCACGACTGGTATCGGCGAGGGTCGATCGAGGCCCAGATCCGTTACTCGCGACACAGCGATCGCTGGCGTATGCCGGCTCAGGATTACGCGGTCCCCGGACTTCCCGACTGGCTCCGCATCTACGCGCTCGACACCACGACACTCACGGCGGCACGCTCGATCGACCAACTCGATCGGGCGCGACGCTGGCTGGCCGACGGTAGCGGTTGGCGACTGGTCTTCGGCCACCATCCTGTGCTCTCGAGCGGGCGCCACGCGGACGCCTCCGGCCGGATCGAGTCGGCCCATCACGCCCTCGCCGAGGGGCTTGGCGCCGCCGGGGTTCACATCTACATCGCCGGGCACGACCACCATCAGGAGGCGATCACCTCTCCCGCTTTCGAGCAGTGGATTCAGGGTGCGGGCGCGCGGACCCGCGGGTTGCGCCGCACGCTGCGCCGTTCGCCCGACGAAGAGTCGTTGCACGCGGGAACACGCATCGGCTTTGCGATTTTCGAAGCCGATCGCTCGAAGCTGATCGTGCGTTTCTTCGCAGTCGACCGCAGAAGCAAGATCGCGGAATCGTTCTGTAGACGCTATTCGTGGGACGGGTTCTCCGATCCACCGACGCGCTCGGGCCCCTGCGTGTGATAGCTTGAGGCGCCCGAACGAGGCGACTCCAGCATGCCCACCAAAGAGATCTTTCGCGTCGTCTTTCTCAACCAGGGACAGGTCTACGAGATCTACGCGCGCCGCGTCGCCCACGGCGAGATGTTGGGCTTCGTCGAGGTCGAAGGGCTGCTATTCGGCGAGCGAGCGACTGTCGTCGTCGATCCCGCCGAAGAACGGCTTGCGCTCGAGTTCCAGGGCGTTCAACGATTCTTCGTGCCCGTCCACGCGGTGGTGCGGATCGACGCGGTGGAAAAGCGCGGCCCCAGCCGGATCACGGCGGCACCGAAGGAACGGGACAACCTAACCCCGTTTCCGTCGTCGATCGTCACGCGGCCGACCGGCAGCACGGACGACAAGGGCCCGAAGAAACGCTGAGCGCCCGTTACGCGCGCGCGCTTTCGCGCTCCATCGCCGCGGTGTAGAGTCCGAGCGCTGCCTGGGTATTGCAGCGCGCGCGATGTGCGAACGCGCGTTGGCCGTCGGCCACCCTCGATGCAGCGCCGCCCCACGCTTTCAACGCCGACGCTTGCAGCGCTCGTCCGTAGGAGAAGCTCAACGGCCAGGGCTGTGAGCCGAGTTGGTTCATCGCGTTGAGATGGGCCGTCGCATCTTCCTCGCTCTGGCCGCCGGACAGGAAGACGATTCCCGGGACGGCAGCGGGCACGCGACGGCGCAGGCAGCGCACGGTTGCGCGGGCGACCTCCTCGACGCTCGCCTTCTTGGGCGAGTCCTGACCGTGGATGACCATATTCGGCTTGAGCAGGATCCCCTCGAGCGCGACACGCTGTAGCGCCAGTTCGTGGAACACCACCTCGAGCACGCGGTCGGTGACCTCGTTGCAGCGCTCGATGTCGTGGCCTCCGTCCATCAGGACTTCCGGCTCAACGATCGGGACGAGCCCAGCTTCCTGAGATAGGGCGGCGTAACGCCCGAGCGCGTGGGCGTTGACGTGGATACAGGTCGCGCTGGGGATCCCGTTGCCGATCGTGATCACCGCGCGCCACTTGGTGAACCGTGCTCCGAGGGCGTAAGACTCGGTCAATCGTTCGCGCAGTCCGTCGAGCCCCTCGGTCACGGTTTCGCCAGGGGCTCCGGCCAGCGGCTTCGCCCCACGATCGACCTTGATCCCCGGCACGATTCCCAGGTCGGCGAGCAGCTTAGGAAATGGGCGGCCGTCAGCGGCGCTCTGCCGCAGCGTCTCGTCGTAGAAGATCACGCCGCCGATATATTGCGCTGCGCCGTCGGCGGTGAACAACAGTTCGCGGTAGGCCCGCCGTAACTCGGTCGTCGACTCGACCCCGATCGCATCGAAGCGCTTCTTGATCGTCCCGGTGCTTTCATCTGCGGCGAGAATCCCCTTGCCGTCGGCGACGATCGTGGCGGCAATCTTGGCCAAGGCTTCGATCTTCATGGTGTCACTGCCCCCGCGCGCTAACGCTGTTCCGGACGGTCCGGGCCATGGTGCCCCAGACCGTTAGAGCGCGCAACCGCCGGGAAGATGCGGGCGACCCCGCGCTACAATCGCGACCCTGAACCGGAGGAATTACCGTGAGCTTGATCGAGTGCGTACCAAACTTCAGCGAGGGTCGCGACCGCTCGGTGATCGACGCCATCGCGGCCGAGATCGCCGGCACCGAGGGCGCCGCCCTGCTCGACGTGGACTCTGGCGCCGCGACCCATCGAACGGTGATCACTTTCGCCGGTCCGCCGGACGCCGTCGTCGAGGCGGCATTTCGGGCGATCCGCTGCGCGACCGAGCGGATCGACATGACCCGGCACCAGGGCGCCCACCCGCGGATGGGCGCGACCGACGTCTGTCCGTTCATCCCGATGCAGGGTGCGACGCTAGAGGACTGCGTCGACCTCTCCCGACAGTTGGGCCGCCGGGTCGGCGCGGAGCTCGGAATTCCGGTTTACCTCTATGGCGCGGCCGCGGCGCGGCCCGAGCGACGCCTGCTCCCGGACATCCGCAAGGGGGAATACGAGGCATTGGAAGACAAGCTTGCCCGTCCCGAGTGGGCTCCGGACTTCGGGCCGGCTCGTTTCGTGCCCAAGAGCGGAGCGACCGCCATCGGCGCGCGCGAGTTCTTGATCGCCTGGAACATCAACCTCAATTCGCGCGATCAACGGCTGGCCGCGCGGGTCGCGGCCGAGCTGCGGGAATCGGGAAAGCTCCGCCGGGATGCGAAGGGCCAGCCGGTAACCGGCGCCGATGGCACTCGTGAACGCGCTCCCGGCCGCTTCCGCGAGCTGCAGGCGGGAGGCTGGTACATCGAGGAGTACGGGCGCGCGCAGTTGACCTGTAATTTGACCGACCCCAAGGTCACCTCCCTCCACGCCGTCTTCGACGCGTGTCGAGAAGAGGCGGCCAGGCTCGGACTGCGCGTCACGGGAAGCGAGCTCGTCGGACTGGTGCCGCTGGAGGCGCTGCTCGCCGCCGGCGACCACTATCTCCGTGCTCAGGGTCGCACGACGGGGGTCCCGGAGTCGGAGCGGCTGCACGCCGCCATTCTCTCGTTGGGTCTGTCCGAGCTGGCCCCTTTCGATCCCCAGCAAAAAATCCTGGAGTACCGCTATCGCGGCGTGCCCGCCGGGCTCTCCTCACGGGGGCTCCCGGCCTTTCTCGACGAGCTTTCGCTCGACTCCCCCACACCGGGCGGAGGGAGCGTCGCCGCGCTGTGCGGAGCGCTGGCCGCAGCCCTGGCCGCCATGGTCGCGGCCCTGAGCTTTTCGAAGAAGGGTTTCGAGGCCGCGCGGCCGGCGATGGAAGAGCTCGGCCGCCAAGCCCAGTCGATCAAGGATGCTTTTCTCGAAGATGTCGATCGGGACGCCTCCTCGTTCGACGCCGTCCTCTCCGCCCGACGCCTTCCCAAGGCCACCCCCGCCGAATCCGCGGAGCGTGACCGCGCCATCGAGGAGGCGAGCCAGGGGGCGGTGCGCGTCCCCATCCGCGTTTTGTCCCGGGCCGTCCAAACGCTCGAGTTGGCGCTCCGCGCCGGCCGGGAAGGCTTGCCCGAGGCGGCCTCGGATGCTGGGGTCGCCGGCGCCTGTGGCCTGGCTGCGGCCGAGGGAGCCGCGCTCAACGTACGGATCAACTTGCCGCTGCTGACCGATCGGGGGGTCGCCAATGCCTTCGAGCGGGAAGCGCACGAGCTACTCGAGCGCGCGCGAACGATCGCCGAACAGGTCCGGGCACAGGGGCCGTAGGGCGCGATCGCCGGCGACTAGAGCTTGCCCTCGGGACCGGCCAAGCGGTAGCGCGCTCCGCGACGCTGCCCGGTCTTCTCGAGCAGCCCCCGCTCGACGAGCCGCCGCAGGTTGTCCTTGAGGGTGTTGCGGTTCGCGCCGGTCTTGGCGATCAGGAGACCCGCGTCCGCGCTCCCGTGTTCGCGGACCGCTTCGAGGATCGCACGCTGCAGGGGCGGGAAATCGACCAAGGAGCGTTCGAGCTCGAGCTTGGTCTCGATCCGCTCGCGCTGCCGATCGAGGATCTCGAGGAAGTATCGAATCCAAGGCTCGACGTCGGCCTCGGCCGTCCAGATCCGCGTATGGGCCTGGTCGTAGCTCGAGTAGAAGCGCTCGCGGCTTTCCTCGATGTGGGTCTCAAAGCTTGCGAGGCGCACGTGATCGTAGCCGGCGCGACGGAGAAGCAAGGTCATCAACACCCGCATCAGCCGGCCGTTGCCCCTCTCGAATGGCGAGATCGCCAGGAGGACGGCAAGAAAAGTACCGATCACCAGAATCGGGTGGTTCTGGCCGGCTCGCGACTCGAACTCGAGCCAGGTCAGGGCTTGGTCGGTCTTCTCCTCGACCATCCGCGGCGGCAGGGTCGAAAACACGAAGCCGGTCGCTTGCCCCTCCGCATCGAACGCTTCGCGGTCGAGGGAGATCTCCCGCCACGGCGTCGGCTCGCCGCCGGCGATCATCGTCGAGTGGAGGCGCTGCAGATCCTCGGGGACCAGTAACCGGTCTTTCCCGGGGAGCGTCGTCCCGAGCGCTTTGGCGTATCCGAGAATCACCGCCGCGTCTCGTAGCGTTGCCGATTCGCCGCGGAGCAGCGCTGCGACCTCGTGGTCGAGGACTCTCAGCCCCGCCAAACGGCAAGAGGCCGAGACCGCCTGAATGCGTGCGGCCTCCTCGAGGCGGTTTAGCCTCGATGGAGCGATCGCGGCCAACCAGGCCGGCCAACGGCCCTGAAATCGGTCGATGCGAGCAACCGATGAGAGGATTTCCTGGGAAACCGGCAGCTTGAGGTCCATTGTCACCCAATAGGACACCCAAATCCGTCACCGGGTTTAGGTGCCAAGTCAACTGGCCCATCGTACCAGAACCCACCCTAATGGCAACCACCGCCTCCCCGCGAGGTTTCCAAGCCGGAATCGCCGACCGCCCCTCTTGTACTACAGGTTGCCCGTCCGAGAAAGCCGGGCCTATATTGGCCGCGGCTGCGAGCCCGCCCCCAATGGACCCCTCCAACCGATCTTCGCGAGGCGCTTCGCGGTTTTTGGCCGGTCTTCCGGCGGTCATCCACCTGCCGACGGGTGATCGGCTGTGCTCGGCGCACAATCTGAGCCGCACCGGGGTTCTCCTGTCGGGGGAGATCTCGGCGAGTCCGGGTCCGATCGAAGTCACCGTCCGCACGGTGACCGGCGATCTCCAAATCAGGATTCATGGGCAGGTCCACCGAGTCGATCGCGACGAGGAAAATGGTACGACCGAGGTCGGCGTCGGGTTCGCCCCCCTTGACGATGAGACCCGGGAGCGGCTCGAGTCGATGGTGGCCCGGGTGATCGAGGGACAGGCGCCGGCATCCCTGCAGGCCCTTTCAGCGAACCCCACCGACCAGGAGATTCGAGACGCCTTAGCGTCGGTCTCCCTAGCTCACCGGATCTCCCTCGCGTTGCGAGCCATGTCCCGCGAGCGCGAGATCTTGATGCGCGACCCGAGCCCTCAGGTACTCGACGCGTTGGCCCGCAACCCGAGTCTATTGTCCCGCGACGTCCGCGCCCTGCTGCGATCGTTCACGTTGTTGCCCAGCACGCTCGAGACCTTCGCTCGCGACGCCCGCTGGAACTCGGACGAAGAGCTCCGGATTCTCATCGCCTCCCACCCGCGGACGCCGATGGCGGCCGCCGACCGCGTCATCGATTCGCTGGACCGTCACGGCCTCGAACGTCTCGTGCAGCGGCCGGGGCTCAACGCAGCCCTGCGCTTGAAGGTGGGCCACCGTCTCAAGGGTCCGCCCGGACGACGCTAGACGGGTCGGCTCAATCGTCGAGCAGCTGCACGACGTGGCCGGAGCGCAGCTTCGGCTCGAACCAAGTGCTCTTCGGCGGCATCACGCGCCCGGCGTCGGCGACGTTCAGGACATCGTCGATGCTCGTCGGCCACAAGACGAACGCGACGGCGAATTCACGAGAGTCGACACGTCGCTGAAGCTCCTCGGTTCCACGTGCTCCTCCGACGAAATCGATCCTCGGATCGGTCCTTGGGTCCCCAATCCCAAGGATCGGCGTCAGGACCCGGTCGGCAAGCAACTGGGTGTCGAGCCCCGCGACCGGATCGTTTGGGAACGGCCCTTGCGACTCGATGCGATGCCAACGGCCGGCGAGGTAGAGCCCGAAGGCGCCGCGGCGCGGAGGCCGCGGCGACGGGGGATCGGTCACGAGCGTGAACCCCGCCGACTCGACCCGTGACAGGAATACCTCTGGGGTCAGCCCGTCCAGGTCCCGCACGACCCGGTTGTAGTCGAGGATCCGAAGCTCACCCGCGGGAAAGTGCGCCGCCAGAAACGACCGCCGGGGATCATCCGCACGCGAGCAATCCGTCGACGTGGCAACTTGGGCCGCGGCCTCGGCTCGATGGTGTCCGTCGGCGACGTAGGTTGCCTCGATCTCGCCGAACCGGCGCTCGAAGCTCTGAACCTCATGCGGCTCGTCCACCAGCCACAAGCTGTGTCCGACCCCGTCCGGGGCGGTGAAGTCGACGAGGGGCGGCGCCGCGACCCCCCGCTCGACCAGTTGCGCCATATCCGCGGAGCCTCGATAGGCGAGAAACACGGGACCCGGATGGGCTCCGAGAGCACGAGCGAGGCGCGCTCGATCTTCGACCTTGGCCGGTCGGGTGTGCTCGTGCCGCTTGATCCGGCCGCGGCGATAGTCCTCAACGGACACGAGCCCGACCACCCCCGTCTGGGTTCGGTCTCCGAGCGTCAGGCGGTACAAGTAGAAGGCCGGCCGCGGGTCGCGGACGAGCCAGCCGCGCTCGATCCAGGAACGAAAGGTCGCCGCCCCTTGGGAATAGACGCGGTCATCGTGTGGATCGATGCCAATTGGGAGATCGACCTCGGGCCGAACGACGTGGAGAAAGCTGTATGGATCGTTTGCGGTCAGCGCCCGCGCCTCGGCATCGGTGACCACGTCGTAGGGATAGCTCGGGATCTTCGTCGCCAGATCGGGCCGCGGGCGAAGTCCGCGAAAGGGTTGGACGATCACCGGGTCGACCTCCGTGACAGAGCCGCGCCATTGCGGGAGCGGCCATCCTAGCGCACCCCGTCACGGCTGAACTGCCAGGAATTCCGGACCACGTTAGAATCGCGGTCGATGTCCAAACCTTGGCGGAAATGGGTCGGGCTGGCTGGGCTCGTTTTCGGAGCCTGGGTGTCGTTGTCGTCGCCGATCGCCTACGAAGACGCGGCCTCCCGTATCTTCGGCGCCGCTCTCGTCGACGGGCGCGCTTGGGAGAAGCTCGCGTTCCTTTGCGATCGAATCGGGCCCCGGTTGAGTGGGTCACCGCAGCTCGAACGCGCGGTGCGTTGGAGCGCGGAACGCATGCGCCTCGACGGCGCGGACAAAGTGTGGACCGAGCCGGTGATGGTCCCGCATTGGATCCGCGGTTTCGAGCGCGCGCGCATCGAATCGCCAATCGACTGGCGGATGGAGCTTCTCGCTCTCGGCGGAAGCGTCGCCACACCCGCGGGAGGGGTTTACGGCGCGGTGGTCGAGGTCGTCGACCTCGACGAGTTGTCGGCGCTGGGCGACTCGGTTCGCGGAAAGATCGTCTTGTTCAACCGCGCGATCGTTAGCGGGTTCGACGGAGAGAACGGTTACGGATCTGCTTCCGGGTTGCGGGTCGACGGCCCGTCAGCCGCCGCGCGCCAAGGGGCGATCGCAACACTCATTCGCTCGTTGGGCACGGCAAACTTCCGCTTGGCGCACACGGGAGCCTTGCGTTACGCCGACGATGCGCCGCGCATCCCTGCGGCGGCAATCTCGGCCGAGGACGCGGAGTTGATCCACCGGCTGATCGCGAGCGGCTCGATCGTTCGCGTGCGACTCGAGCTCGGCTGCCAGACGCTGCCCGATGCCGAGTCGGCGAACGTCCTAGCCGAACTGACCGGCCGTGAGCGCCCCGACGAGATCGTGCTGATCGCCGCGCATCTCGATTCGTGGGATGTTGGTCAAGGCGCGCATGACGACGGCGCGGGGTGCGCGATGGTCATGGAAACCATGGCGCTGCTCGCTCGCCTCGAGACCCGGCCGCGGCGGACGATCCGCGCGGTTCTGTTCACAAACGAAGAGAACGGCGCCCGAGGCGGCCGGGATTACGCGGCGCGCCACGGCGACGATCGACACGTCGTGGCCCTCGAGACGGACAGCGGTGCGGGGCCACCCATCGGATTCGGGGTTTCTGCCGGTCCCGGTGGCGTCGAGTGGGTGCGTCAGATAGCGGATCGCCTTGCCGTGATCGGGGCCGACCAGGTCGCGCCCCGGGGGGGAGGCGCGGACATCGGACCGCTCGAGGAGTTCGGCGTTCCGTTGATGAGCCTGATGCAAGATCCGACGCATTACTTCGATTGGCACCACACACACGCCGACACGCTCGACAAGGTCGATCGCGCGGCGCTGGATCGAAACGTCGCCGCCCTAGCCGTCATGACTTTCGCGCTGGCCGAACGAGAATCGACGGTGCCACGACCCGAACCGGCCCGAATCGACCGTTGATTCTCTCCGTCGCGGGGTCAACCCCAGCCGCTGACATCGACGGTTCGTCCGCCGGGAGCGATCGGAACCGCGGCGAGACGAAACCCCTCGATCATCTCGGACGGTCCAACCGCTGACGCCCCGCCGCGGAGTCCGAGGAGTTGGGCTAGTCGGCCGAGAATCTCCCGCGCATCGCGGCCCGACTCACGAAGCTCTCGGACCGTAATCCCACGATGGCGCTTGGACAGTCGCGCCCCGTCCGTGCCCCGAAGCAGCGGAACGTGGCCGAAGCGGGGCGAGCGAAAGCCGAGCGCTTCGTAGAGCAAGAGCTGACGCCCCGTGGAATCGAGCAGATCGTCGCCACGGACGACCTCGTCGATCGCCATCGCAGCATCGTCGACGACGACGGCGAGTTGATAGGCGTACAGCCCATCCGAGCGTCGAACGACGAAGTCCCCCGGGACACCGCCACGTTCGGTGACGACCCGACCGTGCACGAGATCGTCAAACGGTGGGGGCGGGGATTCGACTCGGAAGCGCCACGCGAAGCGCTCGCCGCGCGCCATCCGCGCAGCGGCCAGCTCCGCTGCAATTCCGCGGCAACTTCCGGGATAACGCGCCTCGTCTCCGGGTTCCTGTGGAGCACTCGCCGCCGCGGCGATCTCCTTGCGCCGGCAGAAACATGGATACAGCCGACCGTCAACCCGAAGCCGCTCGAAGGCGGCCTCATACAACTCGATCCGCCCGGACTGCACGTAGGGCGCGAACGGACCCGCACGATCCGGTCCTTCGTCCCAATTGAGGCCGAGCCAGGCCAGATCGTCGAGTAGGCGCTCCGTCATTCCTTCACGAACGCGCGGACCGTCGAGATCTTCGATGCGCAAGACGAAGCAACCACCTCGCGCGCGGATCGACAACCAAGCGAGCAATGCGGTGGAGACGTTTCCGAGGTGCAGGTCCCCGGTCGGACTCGGTGCGTAACGCCCACGCGGTGCTTGGTTCCCGCAGCTCATCGCTGCATTCTCTCACGCGTCACGCCGGCGCTCCGGTCGCCGCTGTATCGGGCCGGTGCTAATTTAGGCCCCTTCTCGCCAGCAGGAGCCCCTCATGAGCAACGGTCGCTTTCGAGTTCCCGCGCCTTTCAACGAGCCCGTGATGGACTACCGTCCGGGAAGCGCCGAGCGCGCCGCGATACGCGCCGAGCTCGACGCCATGTCACGAGCTCGAATCGAGATCCCCGCTCGCATCGGCGGCAGGAAGGTCCGTACGGGGAAAACCGAGCCGATCGTCATGCCTCACGATCACGCGCACGCTTTGGGGCGGTTCCATCGGTGCGGCAAGAAGGAGGTCGACGCGGCGATTCGAGCCTCGCTCGAGGCGTGGAACGACTGGTCACGGATGCCCTGGCATCACCGTGCCGCGGTCTTCCTCAAAGCCGCGGATCTGTTGGCCGGACCGTACCGGGCATCGCTGAACGCGGCAACGATGCTTGGTCAATCCAAGACCGTCCAGCAAGCCGAGATCGATGCGGCCTGCGAATTGATCGACTTCTGGCGCTTCAACGTCCACTTCATGCAGCAGATCTACGACGAACAGCCCGGATCGGCGCACGGCATGTGGAACTACCTCGAGGCGCGGCCGCTCGAAGGTTTCGTCTTCGCCGTCTCGCCGTTCAACTTCACCAGCATCGGCGGCAACCTCTGTACGGCGCCGGCGATGATGGGGAACGTGGTCCTGTGGAAGCCGGCTTCTACCGCGATCTACGCGGCGCACGTGATCATGGAGATTCTCGAGGCGGCCGGACTCCCTCCGGGGGTGATCAATCTCCTTCCCGGCCCCGGTGCGGCAATCGGGGATCCGGCGATCGACAGCCCTCATTTGTCCGGAATTCACTTCACCGGCTCGACGCCGACCTTCCAGTCGATGTGGACACGGGTCGGGAACAACGTCGCCCGCTATCGCTCCTACCCGCGCTTGGTCGGGGAGACCGGCGGCAAGGACTTCGTCTTTGCCCATCCGACCGCCGACGTGGGTTCGCTGGCCACGGCGCTGGTTCGCGGAGCCTTCGAATACCAAGGCCAGAAGTGCTCGGCCGCCTCGCGCGCTTATATCCCGCGCTCGCTCTGGCCCCGCCTCGAAAAGGCGCTGCTGGCGCAGATCTCGCGAATCCGGGTTGGCGACCCGCAGGACTTCACCTGCTTCATGGGTGCGGTGATCGACCGTGCTGCGTTCCGATCGATCAAGGGGTACATCGACCTGGCCCGCCGTTCGCGAGACGCGACGATCCTGGCCGGTGGCGGCTGCAACGAACGCAAGGGGTTCTTCATCGAGCCGACGCTCATCCTGGCTCGGAAGCACGATTTCAAATCGATGCGTGAAGAGATCTTCGGACCCGTGCTCACCGTTTTTGTTTACGAAGACGACAAGATCGACAAGGCGCTCGAGCTTTGCGACAGCGGCACCGCCTACGCCCTGACCGGAGCGATTTTCGCGCGCGATCGCCGAGCGATCGTCGAACTGTCGGGTGCGCTGACCCACTCGGCCGGAAATTTCTACATCAATGACAAGCCAACCGGCGCGGTGGTCGGACAGCAGCCGTTCGGCGGGGGCCGGGCTTCAGGCACGAACGACAAGGCGGGAAGCGTCTTCAACCTCCTGCGCTGGGTCAGCCTACGCACGATCAAGGAGAGCTTCGCCCCCCCGATCGACTTTGCCTACCCGTACATGACCCCGGATCCTAACGACGGACGGTGACGAGGCAGGCCGGCGAAGGCCTCACCGGCCCTTGCCGACTCTTGAAATCTGGCGCGAATTGGCCCATGCTAGGCCTCGTTCCTCTAATAACTATGCGGAGCGGGCCGTGGAACTGCCTCCGATCCAGTTCGATCGGGAGACCTTCCTCCGGGATCACGCGACCTTGGCGCCGCTACCCGCGGTCGTCAATCGCGTCGTGCGCGCGATCTCTTCTGGACGATCGAACGCGACCGAAATCGCCCAGATCATCGCCTCCGACGCGGGGTTGACCGCCCAGGTCCTGAAGATCGTCAACTCGGCCTACTACGGCCTTCCGAGTCGCATCGGGGATATCCGGCACGCGGTCGCCTATCTCGGCCTCGCTGAGATTCAGCGCCTCATCCTGACCGCACACCTGATGAAATTCGCGTCCTTGGTCGAATCCGATGCGTTCCGGGATTTCTGGTTCCATTCGTTCCACACGTCGCTCGCCACCTGTCCGGTGGTACGACGCTACTTCAAAGGCTTCGAGGGCACCGACCTGCGCACGGCCGCGCTACTTCACGATATCGGGAAGCTGGTCTACCTCAAGTTCTATCCCGAGCACTACACGCAGATGAAAGTCTGGTGCGATGCGGAAGGCCGCCTGATGACCGACGCGGAAGCCCATTTCGGCTTTCCCCCCCATTCCTTGCTCGGCTCGATTCTCTGCGAGCGCTGGATGCTCCCGTCGTCCGTGCAGCGCGCGAGCGAGCGACACGAGCTAGTCGATCTAGGCCCAGCCTCGGAGCGACGGGACGGGAACGAGCAGACGCTGGTGATCACTCTGGCCAATCTGCTCAGCGTGTTGACCTTAGGAAGGCTGTCGAACGACATGAAGGCCACGCTTCGCGAGGCGATCCAACAATCGGTTGGCAGCACCGACCAGGAATTCTTGCTCCTGATGGGTGAGGTCTACAGCCTCCGCGCCGATGTCGAGTCGTTCCTCAACGAACTTTGACTCGGGGCCGCGCCGGACACTAGGCTTGGCCCCCATGGAACCCCAGTCGTTCGCCGACCAGTTCCGCCGCGTCGCGGCTGCGTTGGGGGACCGAGTCGCCTGTCGCATCAAGCGCGATGGCCAGTGGGTCGCCGTCCGCTGGAGCGAGCAGGAACGGGCCGTCACGGCGATTGCCCGCGCACTGGTCGCCGCGGGCCTCCTTCCGGGCGAGCGAGTGGCGATCCTGTCGCAGACGCGCATCGAGTGGTTGCAAGCCGACCTCGGGATCCTGTCCGCCGGAGGGGTGACGGTCGGTATCTATCCTTCGCTGCTCGGGGACGAAGTCGCCTGGATCCTCGATCATTGCGGTGCCTCAGTGTTGATCGTCGAGAACCAGGCGCAGTGGACCAAGATCACCGAGACGAGCGCACGATCGCTTACGCTGAGGGCGATCGTATCGATCGACGAAGACATCCAGAATCCGGGTCGGCTCCAGAGCTGGGATGCGTTTCTGGCCTCTGGCGCGAGCGTCGATGCCCTTGAAGTCACCCGCAGAACGAACGCGCTCCGTCCGGAAGACCTTGCCGCCATCGTCTATACCTCGGGCACGACCGGCCAACCCAAGGGTGCGATGTTGACTCACGGCAATTTGCTGTTCGTAACTTGGTCGGCGGGACGTTCGCTCCACATCGCGCCGGAGTTCGAGACGTTGCTCTTCCTACCGCTGGCCCACGTCTTCGCCCGCCTGGTCGCCTACTGTTTTCTGCGCAGCGGCAACGTCATCATTTTTGCCGAGGGTATCGCGCATGTGGCGGAGAACCTGCGCGAAACACGGCCTCACTTCCTAACCAGCGTCCCGCGGATCTTTGAAAAGTTTCGCGAGGAGATCCTGATCACCGTCGGGCGAGCGAGCGCCTGGCGGCGCCGAGTGTTCAAGTGGTCGCTGTCGGTCGGCTTGACGGCGAGCCGACTGGAATTGGAACACCGACCGGTGCCGCCCTGGCTGCGCCTGCGCCGAGCGCTCGCCGACCGTCTCGTGTTTAGAAAGATCCGCGAGATCTTTGGCGGCCGAATGGCGTCGATGGTCTCCGGGGGGGCGCCATTGAAGCCCGCGCTCGCCGAATTCTACTTAGCCTGCGGCATCCCGTTGCTGGAAGGTTACGGCATGACCGAGAACTCATCGTTCACCAACGTCAATCTGCTCGATCGACATCGCATCGGCACGGTCGGACCGGTAGGGCCCGGAATCGAGATGCGAATCAACGACGACGGCGAGATCTTGTTTCGGGGTCCGAACATCATGCTCGGCTACTATGCCGATCCGGAAGCGACCGCCGGAGCCATCGACGGAGACCGCTGGCTGCACACCGGTGACATCGGAGAGATCGATGCGGATGGGTTCCTCAAGATCACCGATCGCAAGAAAGACCTGATCGTCACCGCGGGCGGAAAAAAAGTCGCGCCCCAGCGGGTCGAACGCTTGTTGACCGACTCATCGTTGATCGCTCAGGCGCTGAGCCACGGCGACGGACGCAAGTTCGTTTCGGCACTGATCGTACCGGACGAGGCAGCCGCGCGGCAGTGGGCGGAGACCCACAACCTCGGCAGCCTTTCGCTTGAGGAGATCTGCGCCACGCCCGAGTTCCAGGCCCGGATCGCCGATGCGGTCGCCGAGGCCAATCGCCATCTGGCTTCATACGAAACGGTAAAACGGTTTCGCCTTCTGCCGAAGACGTTCACGATCGAGACGGGTGAGCTCACACCGACACTAAAGGTCCGGCGCCGCGTCGTGGAACGACGCTACCAGGACCTGCTCGACGAAATCTACGAAACGCACAACTCTCTCGAGCGAACTTGAAAACCCCGCCGTCGGGAACCTATGTTCCCCGACACCGGCCTGCGCCCGAGGCGTACGCCCCTTCCCGCGGGTTCGAAGTTGAGTTACAAAGTCCTCCTCGTCGATTCGGATGCGGCACGTGCCGAACGAATCCAGCGGCCGCTCTCGGAACTCGGCTTTTCGGTCGTGCTGTCTCCTGAGACGCTCGACGCTCTGGCGCAGTTCGAGTCGGAACGCCCGGATCTCGTCGTCATCGAGACCGCTTCGCCCAATCGTCAAGGTCTCGAACTCTGCCAGTCACTCAAAGAGACTCCCCGCGGCCGATCGACCCCCATCGTCGTCGCCGTCGAATGCGAGCCGGGCCAGTCGTTGCGAGCCCAGGCGCTCGACCGCTACGGCTGCGATTCCTACCTCGAAGCCCCGATCGCCGATGCCCAGCTCATTGAGGCTTGTCAACGCCTCTTGGCACGGTCCTCCTGCGCTCCGAGCCGGCATGCGGGCTCCGCCCTGCGGATGGACGACCTGGCAACCGGCGACGCGCTCGTTGACGAGTCCTCGCTCGCCGACGCGCTCGGAGCACTGGAAGCGATTCCGGAATCGTTAGCGTTGCGTCCGGTCGCAGCCCCGGCCAATAGACACCTCGCCGCTACAGAATCGCAACCCACCGTTCCGAATGATTCGGAGGCTCCCGACTGGACTTGCGTCGCGCTCAGCGAAACCCTGGACGAACTTTCGCGCGTCTCCGACGAGTTGATCGATCGCCTGCCGATCCCCGACCCCACACCGCCCCCCGCCGTGGCCACCCCGGCGACGGACCGCGGGGATTCGATGGACTCGCTGCGACAGTCGGTCGCTGAACTGAGCTGTTCGTCGATCGACGACAGCAAGGCGACGCCGCCCTCGCCCCCCATCGAGTTTGCCGGCGACCGCGGCGAAGACATCGACGACGTGCTCGCCACCGTGCTCGCGCCGCTCCCACCGAAGCCCCCGAAAGCACCGCGCCGCCCCGCCGGCGTGAGCCACAGCCTCGGACTGGCGCAAGCCGCGCCATCGGCGATCCCGTTGTCGCAACCGACGATCCGTCGCTTGGATCGCCCCGGCCAGGCGGTGCCGCCCTCGGCAATAGGAAGCCCGGAGGTTGCTCGCGATCGACCTGCCGAGATTCGACAAAGCTCGATCCTGGCCGAATCGGGATCGTCGTCCCCGGATCCTCGCTCGAACCGGGATGACGAATCGATCGCACTGCACGGACATCGACGACCGAGAGCGTCGCGCCTATTGATCGCCGCAGTGGCCGTAACGATCGCCGGGATTGGAGTCTGGCTCCTGCTGACGCGGTCGTCGCTCAGACCCCCCGAGAGTGGCGCGACGGAAGCGGTACGGGTCGCTAGCTCACATTTTCCCTCGGCTTCGGCCGAAGCCGCGTCCGCCAGCCTCACCCCAGATCTAGGGCCCACCGCGAGCTGGCCCAGGAGCGACGGCGAAGCCGCCGGATCGATCGACGGCGGACTCGATTCGGAGGCGATCGTCGACGCGACGAGCGTCGTCCCGGAAGCCAAGACGCCAAACGTTGATCCCGCTCCGCCGACGGTACGGAAGGCTTCGCCGCAGGCGACGCCTTCTCCCCGCAACCCCGCCGAAACCACGCGCACCCTCGTTCGGATCCGTGGAGGATCGGCACCGGAAGGCCAAGTCCAGCGATTGACGGTTCCCCCGCCTCCATCGATCGGCGGACGGGCCGCCGTCGTCTCCCCGACGAACCCGCCGGCTGACACGGTGATGCCGGAGATCGCCGCAAACACGACGCTCACGGAGACCGCGGCGGCGGCGATGGTCCTCGGCACACCGAAGTCGATCGAGATTCCCGAGATTCCGCCCTACGAGAGTCCGATGGCGCTGCGGCGCGTCGAACCGACGCTGCCCCCGCGCGCACTCACTGCGGGGGAAAGCGCGGTCGTCGTACTGCGTGTGTTGGTCAACGAGTCGGGGAGGGTCGTTCGGGTCGTGGTCGACTCGGGGATCCCGGGATCGAAGCTCGAGGCGGCCGCGATCGATGCGGTCCTGGGTTGGGAGTACCGGCCTGCGAGCGAGAACGGTCACACCATTCGCGCGTGGACCACGGAGCGATTCGAGTTCAACGCGCCCTCGAACTGACCACTGCCCCCGAGCGCGCTGCGACGACTTGTTAGAATCGTCTGGCGGCGGACCAACGTTTGAAAGTTGTCGAAATCCAGGGGAGCTTCGGAATCGATCGGCTCGTCCTGTGCGATCGAGCGGATCCCGTGCCCGGGCCCGGTGAGGTCGTGGTCGCGCTTCGCGCTGCGTCCCTCAATCATCGCGATTTGCTCACCGTCCGGGGCACCTACAACCCTCGACAACCCCTACCTCTCGTTCCCGGTTCGGACGGTGCGGGCGAGGTCCTCGCGGTCGGCCCCGGGGTCACGCGTGTCGAGATCGGAGACCGCGTCTGCTCGGTCTTCGCTCCGCACTGGATCGCCGGCGAGCCGACACGTGAGCGCATTCGCGCCACGCTAGGAGGCCCGCTTCCGGGGACACTTGCCGAGCGGATCCTGTTACCCGCCGAGAGCGTCGTCCGCGTGCCGGCGCACTTGGACGACGTCGAGGCAGCGACGCTGCCCTGCGCTGCGGTTACCGCCTGGAACGCGGTGGTCACGCTGGGCCGCGTCGTCGCCGGCGAAGTCGTCCTCGTCCTGGGAACCGGAGGCGTCTCGTTGTTCGCGCTCCAGTTCGCCCGCATGCTCGGCGCTGAGGTGATCGTCACCTCGTCGAGTCACGAAAAGCTGCGACGGGCACAAGCGCTCGGCGCGGTCGAGACGATTCACTACTTGGCGCAGCCCGAGTGGGGCCGGGAAGCGGCGCGACTGGCCGGCGGCGGTGTCGACCTGGTGGTCGAGGTCGGTGGCGCCGGAACTCTGGCTCAATCGGTCCGGGCGCTGAGGCCCGGTGGAAGAATCAGCATGGTGGGCGCGCTGTCCCCGCGATCTCAGCCAATCGACCTGATCCCGATCGTGATGTCCCGGCTGACCCTGCAGGGCGTGCTCGTCGGATCCCGCGAGAGCTTCGAGCAGATGAACCGGGCGATCGTTGCGCACCAACTGCGGCCGATCATCGATCGCGTGTTCGACTTGGGCGAGGCCCCGGCAGCCCTCGAATATCTCGCGTCGGGAGCTCATTTCGGAAAAATCGGTATTCGGATCCGTTGACCGCGGTCGTGCGCACCCCTACTATCGGAGAACCGCGAACGCCCCTTCTGTGAGGAGGATCGAATCACGCGGCCGCGGGAGGCAACGTGGCAACGCTTGGCTATCGACGACTGGGACGGTCCGGCCTGAAGGTCAGCGAGCTCTCCTACGGATCGTGGGTCACGTTTGCCAACCAACTCGATACGGATGCGGCCGCCGAGTGCGTTCGGACCGCCTACGAAGCCGGCGTGAATTTCTTTGACGGCGCGGAGGTCTACGCCGACGGCCGAGCCGAAGAAATTCTCGGCAGCATCCTGCGTCGTTACGGCTGGGGAAGGGATACCTACTGTGTCTCGAGCAAGGTGTTCTGGGGGGGCGAGTCACCGACCCAACTCGGTCTGAGCCGAAAGCACGTTCGCGATGCCTGCCACGCCGCACTGCGGCGCCTCGGAGTGGACTATCTCGATCTGTATTTTTGCCACCGGCCTGATGAGGGGACGCCGATCGAAGAAACGGTTCGGGCAATGTCCGACCTGGTGCACCAAGGACTCGTTCTCTACTGGGGAACCTCCGAATGGAGCGCGCAACAGATCCAGGAGGCTTACGGAGTCGCGCGCGAGCGTTCGCTTGAACCGCCGACGATGGAGCAGCCGCAGTACAATATGTTCCACCGCGTGCGGGTGGAGAGCGAATATCGGAGACTCTACGACAGCCTCGGTCTCGGTACGACGACTTGGTCGCCGCTCGCCTCGGGGATCTTGACCGGCAAGTACGCTCAGGGAGTGACCGCTGGCTCGCGCATGGGGCTTGCCGCATACGATTGGCTTCGCCAACGTCTCGAGTCGCCCGCCGGACAGTCGATGGTCGCGAAAACCAATGGGTTGGCCTCGATCGCACGCGAGCTCGGGCTCACCACGGCCCAACTCGCGATCGCATGGTGCCTGAAAAATCCGAACGTCTCGTCTGTCATCCTCGGCGCGACCTCGGTGCAGCAGTTGGAAGAAAACCTCGCTGCCGCCGCGCATGTCGCCGATTTGACGGACGAGGTTCTCGCGCGGATCGAGGAGGTTCTTGACAACCGCCCCGACCCCCCACCTAGCTACTGACCCGGCGACGAACGACGGTTCCTCGACCCGCGCAGATCGCACATCGTCCGCTTCCCTTACAGAACAGACAGGAGGGCAGCCGGTTCGGGTCGGCAGGGATCAAGGCGCTGGCGCTGGATTCCAGCGTTCGTTGTTCGCGACGCATGTAGCATCGAGCATACGACGCAACGCCGGGGATCCAGCGCCGATTCCGTATTCGCCGCTCAGAACAAAAAGGCCGTGTGGCGGTCACCCGCCACACGGCCTCGAAGATCCCTCGGACCCGTCAGGATCCGATTCGTCTTGTCGTGATTACCGGTTGTTCAAACGACCACGGCTGCGGGCGCCCTTGTTGGAGCTGCCAGCATCGTCGGTCGAGCCGGTGCGCTCGCCGAGCGCAACCACTTCTGATCGCGGCCTCTGAAATCTGCTGACGTTGCGCGAAGTGATAGGCGTCGCCAGAGACTAGCACCGCATCAACGCGCTGCCGAGCCAGGGACG
>JANNRU010000608.1:0-17172 GCA_031401755.1 Acidobacteriota bacterium
TGGTCGGTCCGTCGAAGCGAAGCGTTTGTTTGGGGTGAGCAAACAGGTGATCGAGGACGAGATCGTTGAAGCCGCCGCTCAACGTCGGCGTGTGCGAGCCGCCATTGATCCGCCAGTGCTCGGCGGATCCGGGAATGTTGCAACCGGCCGCGTAGCGAAACGTGTCGGTGTCCAGCGTCGGCCCGCCGATAAGATCAAGCGGTCCCAGAGGGACGACTAAGGAGTCGTTGCAGCCATCGTAGTTGGCCCAGCTCTCGGTCGTCGCCACCGCTCCCGGATAGGGAACGCCAAGAATACTGCCTCCTCCGTAGAGAATCGTGCTGTCGTTCGTGCCATGGATCTGCAGCGCGTGCACCGGTTGCCGCGCCTGGCAGTCACTCGGATCGGCGAAGGTCCCGCCGGCGAGGCTGACGATGGCGGCGACGAGCTCCGAGTGATCGCAGGCCATTCGGTAAGACATGAACCCGCCGTTCGAATGACCCGCGAACCAAATTTTCTGCCGGTCGACGCTCAGGACCGCCTGGATCTCCTCGACCAGATCGCGCAGGTAGTTCGAGTCGTCGTCGGGACCGCCCAGACCGAACAGGTTGCAGCAGGCATCCGTTGCGGTCCAAAACCTCAGGCCTTGGCTATCGGTCCGCCCGTTGGGAAACGCGTAGAGGAAGTGCCTCGTGTCCACGAGCGACAAGAACTGAACGTAACTCTCGACGCCCGACCCGGAGCTACTGTAGCCATGGAGTAGGACGAGCAACGGCGTTGGCGTGGCCGGCGAGTAGGCGTTCGGGACGTGTACCGTCACCGGACCCCGGCCGGCGTCGACGGTCACGGTCGTGTAGGCCAGGCACGGGGCGCCACAGACGAGCACGGACCCCAGTATGAGAGTTGCTCCGCCGGTGCGCGCTTTCGAACAGCCACGGGTCGTCATCGCGTATAAATTCATCGAACCATCGTAGCGCTTACAGCGAAACGGGGTCGCGTGTCCGGCCGAACCCGTCGAAGGCGTCGACGGCGCAGCGTCGCCGCGACAAAGATCGAGCCCAACAGTTTTCGATGACGCATCGCGGATCGCTATTCTTTCGAGAATTCCTGGTTATCTGTCGCGATTTGCGCGACGAGCGCGGTAACGCCGGATCAGATGGTTCGTTGAACTGTCGTGCTCGAGCCGCGGCTCGATCGCACTGTCGAGCTGCGGCAGAATGCGTTGGGCCAGAACTTTGCCGAGCTCGACGCCCCACTGGTCGAACGAATCGATCTGCCAAACCGTGCCCTGGGTGAACACGCTGTGCTCGTAGAGCGCGATCAACTTGCCGAGCGCGGCGGGCGTCAAACGGTCGAGCAGAATCGTGTTGGACGGCCGATTGCCCGGAAAGACCCGGTGCGGAACGAGCCAAGCCGGCGTACCTTCGGCCTCGACCTGTTCGGCGTCCTTGCCGAAGGCTAGCGCTTCGGCTTGTGCAAAGACGTTCGCCAGCAGGATGTCGTGGTGCGCGCCGAGTGGATTGAGAGTCTCGGTGAAGGCGATGAAGTCGCTAGGAATCAGTCGGGTGCCCTGGTGGATCAGTTGGTAGAACGAGTGTTGGCCGTTGGTTCCCGGTTCGCCCCAGTAGATCGGGCTGGTGTCGTAGTCCACCTCGGTGCCGGCGAGCGTCACACGCTTGCCGTTGCTTTCCATCGTCAACTGCTGGAGATAGGCGGGAAAGCGCTTCAGGTACTGCTCGTAGGGCAGAACGCTGACCGTCTGGGTGCCGAAGAAATTGTTGTACCAGACCGTGAGCAGGCCGAGCAGCACGGGCAGGTTGCGCTCGAATGGCGCGGTGCGGAAGTGCTCGGCGATCTCGTGAAAGCCGCCGAGCAAGGCGCAAAAATTGTCTGAACCGATCGAGAGCATCGTCGACAGGCCGATGGCCGAGTCCATCGAGTAGCGTCCGCCGACCCAATCCCAGAAGCCGAACATGTTGGCGGTGTCGATGCCGAAGGTCGCCACTCGCTCGGCGTTGGTCGACACGGCGACGAAGTGCTTGGCGATTCCGGCTTCGTCGCCGTTCAGGCCGGCTAGCATCCAGGCCCGCGCCGTGTGGGCGTTGGTCATTGTTTCAAGCGTCGTGAACGTCTTGGACGAGACGATGAACAGAGTCTCGGTCGGATCGAGATCGTGCACGGCCTCGGCGAAGTCGGTGCCGTCGACGTTGGACACGAAGCGGAACCTCAGACTCCGTTCGGTGTAGTGCCGGAGGGCCTCGTAGGCCATGACCGGTCCGAGGTCTGAGCCGCCGATGCCGATGTTGACGACGTTGCGGATGCGGCGGCCGGTGTGGCCCGCCCAGCGACCCTCGCGAAGTCGGCCGGCAAACGCCGCCATCTTATCCAGCACTTCGTGGATCTCCGGAACGACGTTGTGGCCATCGACCACGATCGACGTGCCGCGAGGTGCCCGAAGCGCCACGTGGAGTACGGCGCGCCGCTCAGAAACATTGATCTCGTCGCCGCGAAACATCGCGTCGATGCGCTGGCGCAGGCCCGACTCCTCGGCCAAGCGTAAGAGCAGCGCGAGTGTTTCGTCGGAGATGCGGTTTTTCGAGTAGTCCAGGTAGATACCCGCCGCCTCGGCCGCCATTCGCGTGCCACGCTCGGGATCCTCGCCGAACATTTGTCGCAGATGGACCGGCTCGATCGCTCGGTAATGGGCCTCGAGCGATTTCCAGACGGGGAGCTTGCGCAGTGCCGGGATGCTCATCGATTTCCTCGCCTCGCCTTCGGCCGGCGGCTGATCCGCAGACAGTATGTCAGCGGACGTTCGTCGGGCGAAACCGGCAGCGCACGGTCAACCTCGCGAGGCGCAGTGCACAATCGCGACCTCCCGCAGTGGGGGTCGAGCTCCACGGGTTCATTTAAAGAATTTGCTTTCCTCCCCGCGTCTGAACTCTGGAGGGCTAGACCCGACTCCACGCACGAAGAGTCCGCATCGAGGCTCGATGTTCCGGCGACGAGAGATCGGGGGTTTCCGGCGAATGTCAGCCTGTAATCGCGTTGGCGCGCGGTTTGCGAAGGGATGAGTCGTCCACAAAACACGCGATCTCCCTCACGGCGGGGGACTCGCGAACAAAGGAGAGAGCGATGACGAAAATAGACGATCAGGACCTGAGCAAGGTGACCGGTGGTGCGTTGGATTTGTCGATCGCGAATCCGCGACAGCAGGGAGGTGAACTCTCTCGCCGCGCGTCCGCCGGCCGAACTGGTAGCGGTGGTGGACCGAGTCAGCCGGGCGTCGTCGAAAACGCCGCGGGGAATGCGCCGGCGAGCGGCCCGGTCGATCTGGCTCCCGAAAGCTGATCGACTCGTATAAAGCGGGGCGGCGGGCAGGACCGCCGTCCCGCAACTGCTCGTTGGCCCGTCATTTCACCTTGACCTCGACCGATGCCGCTTCGCGCCCCGCGGAACGGTCGCTCAGTACGTCTACGGCGAGGTCCCGCTGCTCCACATCGGCATTTGGTGGGCAACCGTCGGCAGCATCCTGTTGGCGGTCGGTGCGTACGTCAGAAGCGCACTGAAGACCGCGGGTTGACGCGTCACGGGACCGGCCGACCACGACGGGTCGTTTGGAAATCGCCCCCGAAAACTCAATGCACCCCGTGCATCAGCCGCTTGACCATCGGCGAGATCACGACGAGCACCGCACCCGCCACCAGCGCGTAGATCCCGAGCTGCATGTAACCGTCGGTGTAGGACTGCAGCTTGATCATTGCGGTCGCTGCGGAGTCGGCGCTGGACATGCCGGCGCCGAGCAGGCCGGCTACGTACTGGCCGTAGGCGCTGGCCAGGAACCACATGCCCATCATCAGTCCTTGGACCGACGTCGGCGCGAGCTGGGTCATCAGCGACAGCCCGATCGGCGAAAGGCAGAGCTCGCCGAAGGTGATCACGAAGTAGCCCAAGGTGAAGATCTCGAGCGAAGTCACGCCCTCGGGGTTCGCGAACAGGATCGTCCACGAGAAGATGATGAATGCGAGGCCGAGCAGGAAAAAGCCCAAGCCGAACTTGACGACCGAGTTCGGTTCGGCCCGCCGCTTGCTCAACCAGACCCACAAGATGCCCAGCAGCGGGGCGAACACGATGACGAACAGTGAGTTTGCGGAGTTGTTGATCACGTTCGGGTCCATCGGAATCCCGACCAAGGAATGATGCAGATTGTTCAGCGCGAACAGGCTCAGTGAGCCGCCACTCTGCTCGAAGAAGGCCCAGAAAAGGATCGAGAACAAGACGAACACGACGGCCGCTAGGATGCGCTGGTTTTCCTTGCGGTTGAACTTCCGCATCTCCCAACCCAGGTAGACCAGCGTCAGCGGGCCGATGATGTACATAAACAGGTCGGTGTAGCGGGTGTTGGTGACCAGGACCAGGATCAGCGGGATCGACAGCAACGAGCCGACGTAGGTGGCGATCTCGAGCAGCCGTCGGCGCGAGAGCGGAACGTTTGGGCCGAACGGAGAAAGTCCGATCGGACCGAGGCTCTTTCGCGTCGCCAGAAAGGTCACCAGGCTGATGATCATGACCACGCCGACGAGCGCAAAGGCCAGCCGCCACGAGTAGTATTTACCGACCGCGATCATGATCATGCCGCCGAGCAGCGCCCCGAGATTGATCCCGGCGTAGAACAGGCTGAAACCTGCGTTTCGCCGACTATCTCCTTCGTGGTACAGCGCACCGACCATCGTCGAGATGTTCGGCTTGAAGAAACCGGTGCCGATGATCGAAAAACAGGTACCGATGTAGAACAGCTGGTTCGGCGCGAACGCGATCACGAAGCCGCCCAGGATCATCATCGCCGCGCCCCAGATCAACGATTTCTGAAAACCGAGGATCTTGTCGGCAAAGACGCCTCCGATGAACGTGAAGGCGTAGACGAAGGCCTGGATCGCGCCGTACTGCAGGTTGGCCTGCCGGTCGTCGAGCCCGAGTTGCGTGACCATGAACACGGTCAACATGCCCCGCATGCCGTAGAAGCAGAAGCGCTCCCACATCTCGATCGTGAACAGGGACCAGAGTTGTTTGGGGTACTTACCCTCGAACGACCGGATCTGGTCGAGAGTCAGCGCGGCTGGGTTCATCGGCGCCTCTTTTCTGTGACTTGCGTCGCTCTTCGGCGCGCAACTCTAGCACGCGACCCGGCACCCGGCGTCTGACCTAGACTGTCCGCGATGACCCGTCGAACCTCCGCAATTCGAGCGCTGTTCTTCCTGTCGGGCCTCTGCGCGCTCGTCTACCAGATCGTCTGGCTACGGATGCTCGTTCTCGTATTCGGGCTCAGCGTGTTTGCCGTGACGACCGTGCTGACCGCATTCATGGCCGGATTGGCCCTGGGGAGCTTCGGTTTCGGGCGGCTGATCGATCGCCGCGGCCGGCCGCTGCGGGCTTATGCGTTTCTGGAGCTGGGCGTGGGGCTGGTCGCGCTCGGCTTTCCGGAGATCCTCGGCGCGGTCGAGCGATTCTATGTCTCCCTGGCGCCGGGACTCGGGTCGGGAAGCTGGGTCTCCGGGCTCGTTCGTTTCATTATCTGTTTTTCGCTGCTGCTCGTGCCCACGACTCTGATCGGCGCCACCCTTCCCGCGCTGTCGGCCTTCGCGGTCCGCAGCGAGTCGCGGATCGGGCGCGAGATTGGCGGCCTCTATACCGTCAACACGCTCGGGGCCGCGGTCGGCTGTGCCCTCGCCGCGTTCGTTCTGCTCGAGCGGCTCGGCGTCCAGACCACGATCCGCTGGACGGCGGTCGTCAACTTGGCGATTGCGGCCGCCAGCTTTTACCTGGCGCGCGGGGAACCAACTGGATCTGCGATCCCGTCGCTTGCCGACGAGGCGGCGCCGCGCCCCGCGGTCGCCCGTGCGGTGTTCTGGGGCTTCGCACTGTCGGGATTCGCAGCACTCGGCTACGAGGTCGTCTGGACACGCTTGTTGTCGATTTTGCTCTCGAGCACGACGACGCAGAGCTTGAGCCTGATCCTGGTCGCCTATCTGGTCGGGCTCGCAGCGGGGGGCGCGGCTGGAGCGCGCCTGGTCGATCGTGTAACCCGCCTTCCCGCGCTCTTCGGCTTGCTGCAACTGCTGCTCGGACTCTACGGGATCGCATCGGTCGTGATCCTCGGCGCGTTGCCCGCGATCATCGAACGTCTCGAAGCCCTACCGTCTTGGGGCGCGCACGTGGGGCGGCAGTTCGTGGTGGCGTCGGTCTTGATCCTGGCGCCGACGTTTCTGATGGGGCTGACGTTCCCGATTGCCAGCCGTATCCACGTGCGCCGTTGCGAGCGGGTCGGACGCCACTTGGGTGACGTCTACGCGGTGAACACTCTGGGCGCGATCCTCGGGGCGTTTCTGACGGGCTTCGTGTTGATCCCACTGCTCGGGACGCAGCGAAGCTTGACCGCGCTGGGGCTCGTCAACCTTGGTGTCGGCGTCGTGGTTTTGCTCCTGGCATCGGAGCCGGCGCGACGTGCTCGCCTGGGAGCCGCTCTGCTGGCGGCGCTCGCCGCGGTGGTGCTGTGGATCGCGATTCCGACAGACGCCGTGCCGCGCACGCTCGCTCGCAGCGTTCCCGGTGCACGGCTGCTTCATTTCTCTGAGGAGACGGCGGGAACCGTGACGGTTTACGAATCCCCCGGCGGCGAGCGCCTGCTCAAGGTCAACGGGGCCGAAGAGGTTCCAACGAACTACGGTGCCGTGCAGATCTTTCGCTTGCTGGGTACGTTGCCCTTCGTCGCCGTTCCCCGGGTCGATGACGCTCTGGTCATCGCCTTCGGGGGCGGGATCACCTTGGCGTCCGTCGAGGCCCAGTCCCCGGGACGCTTGCGCTGCGTCGAGATGGTCCCCGGCGTGGTCCAGGGCGCGCGTCTTCTCAATCACTACAATAATGAAGTCGCGTCCCGCGTGGGCACGCCCGGACTGGAGCTGGTCGTCGATGACGGACGTAACTGGATCGCGAGTCACACCGAACGGCACGACGTGATCGTCATCGACGCCACGCACCCGGCGACGGCGGATAGCTGGGTTCTGTACACCGAGGATTTCTATCGGATTTGCCGCAATCGGCTGACGCCAGAGGGGGCGTTGGCGCAGTGGGTGCCGATGCACGGGCTATCAGGCGAGGACTTCCGAATGATTGTGCGCAGTTTCCGTGCGGTCTTCCCGCACGCGACGCTGTGGGTCACGCGCCAGTACGCCGTCATGCTGGCGACCGGCACACCGCTGAGTATCGATGGCGCGCGTTTGAGCGATCGATTGGCGCGGGCGAACGCCAGCCTGACCGAGGTCGACCTCGGCGATCCGGTCTCGTTTCTCGGCACGCTCGGGCTCGACGAGTTCGCCTTGGCGCGTTTTGCGGGGAGTGGGCCGACGAACACCGATGACCGACCGTGGATCAGTTTCACCGATCGCTTCCGCGGTGGAAGCCAGAGTGGGATTCCGGCGATGCTCGCGCTCGAACCGCATCTCGTCACACGGTTTCCCAGCGGACAGTTGAAGGCCGCAGACGACTTGCCGGCGAACGTGGATCGCCGATTGGCGGCTGGGCGTGCCTCTTTCTCGGGCGCGATCGCCCTGCGACTAGGCCAGCGCGAGCGTGCGCGCGCGCGCTTTCGCGAAGCCCTCGCGATCGATCCCGGCGAGCCCGGCGCGCGTCGCGCCCTCACCGGCCTTGCGGAAGCGACTCCTTGATGACCCGCGATACGGTTTTCTATGACGGCGAGTGCGGGCTGTGCCATCGGACGGTTTGCTTTCTTCTGGCCAGGGATTCCGCGGGCGAGCGCTTCGCGTACGCGCCGCTCGCGGGTTCGACCTTCGCCGCGCAAGTGGACTCGAGCGTTCGGCGGAACTTGCCGGACAGCATCGTCGTGCGCACTGCGGAGGGACGGTTGCTGTTGCGAGCGTCGGCCGCGCTTTATTTACTAGAAAAACTCGGTGGACCGTGGCACATTGTAGGGCGGGTCCTGTCGGTCGTCCCCCGATCGTGGTTGGATCGGGTCTACGACGGCGTGGCCCGGGTACGCAGGCGGCTGTTCGCGAGGCCCCCCGGCGCCTGTCCGATCGTGCCGGAGGAATTGCGTCGCCGTTTCCTGCCTTGAACCCAGCCGGCGCCGCGTTTGCTGAGGAGAGACCTACGCATGTCGAGAGTCTGGATCGCCGTTTTTTCCCTCTTGTCGATTCTGGCGCCGATCTCCGGAGATCCGCGCGCGGATGCCGCCCTAAATAATGATGCCGTCCCGGCACTACGACTCGCGCGGTCGCTCCCTGCCGCAGCCGCAGACCCGCACGACTTGACACTCGACATCGATCATCGCGCTTGGCGCGAGCTGTGGAGCACGGCGCGGGGCCGCATCGAAGCCTTTCCGTTGCCCGGCCGGCAGCCGGTCGACCTGGAGCTACGTTCTTTCACGGTGCTCGCACCTGACGCGCGCCTGGTCGCTGTCGACCGCGACGGCGAGCGCGAAGTCCCCCCGCCCGAACTGCGTTTCTTTCGCGGGACGGTGGCCGGCGACGTGGACAGTTTGGTCTCGCTGACCCTGTTCGAAAACCGTATCGCCGGATTCATCCGGGCCTTCGGCGAAGAGTTCGGTGTGGGTCCGCGCGCGTTCGATCTGGCCCGCGAAGGGGCGATGGAGATCCACGTCTGGAACCGCGGCGACGCCGAGTCCGGGCAGCGAAGTCTTTCCTGTCCCGAGGCGGTTCGCCAAGCTCCACGGTCGACCACGCCGCGCCCCGCGCCACTCGGGGTCGGGCCGAGTACCGGACTTCAAGCGCACCTGGCCGTCGATGCCACGGTCGAGTGGTTCAATCACTTCGGTTCGCTCGCCACGGCGCAGAGCTACATTCTCAATCTCATCGCCCAGGTCTCCACGCTGTATGACAATGAGATCCTGGTCCAGCTCGATGTCCCTTACCTGCGCGTGTTCACCGCGGAGCCGGATCCCTACACCAACGGAACCCTCAACGTGGGGACGCTGCTCGACGAGTTCCAGGCCGAATGGAACACGAATCAGTCGGGTGTTTCGCGCTCGCTGGCACACCTGTTCAGCATCCGGCCCTCAGGCGCAAGCGGCTTGGCCTACCTCGATATCCTGTGTGACAACGACGCCAGCCCGGGTAACTCCGCCGACTACGGCGTCAGCTCACTCGAAGGCAACGGCGGCGGATTCGAGCGCGACCTCGTCGCGCACGAGATTGGACACGGATTTTCGAGCCCGCACACGCACTGCTATGTCCCGGAGATCGACCGCTGCGCAATCGAGCCGGGCTGCTATCAGGGTTCGATCGTCCAGAGTGTCGGGACGATCATGAGCTACTGCAACTCGACCACGAGCACGTTCGGTGCTCGCGTGAGGGACGAGCGCTTGCGTCCGGCGGCGGAGGCCGCGGTTCCGCTCTGCGTCGACGTGGCCGGAGCCCCCGGCGACGTGCGCGCCCAGACCGGAGACGCGTTGCGGGTCGCGATCCCCCCGGCCTGCCCGTCGGCAGCGCTGACCAACGACGACGGCAGCTTGAACAGCTACTACGGTGCAGTCGGCAGCTCGCAGTTGACCTGGGTCAAGCGATTCACGCCCGCGTGCTATCCGTTCCGGCTCGAGCGCGTGGACGTGCTGACCGGGAGTTCGAGCGTCGCCGTCGGTCGTCCACTGCGAATGCTCGTCTTCGCCGAACCGACCGGATCGGCCGATCCGGGCGACGCGGTGCTCGTTCACACGCAGGACGTGACGGTGCAGTCCGTCAGCAGCTCGGTCTTCAATCAGTACTTCCTGACGAGTCCGGTGACACTCGGCTCGGGTGACTTCTACTTCGGCTTCTACGATCTCAGCGCGGATGCGCCGAACACGTTTATTGCCACCGTCGATACGAGCCGCAACGGCGATTCCTATAGCGCGATCAATTCCACGAACCCGGGTGGGCTCGCTCTGTACGCTCCCGGGACTTGGATGATCCGCGGCACCGGCGGGCCCGTGGCTCCGGGAAGCGTGTCGCTCAGTTGGGGCGACCCGTGCAACGTCGCCAGCGTGCCCGGTCAGGACTTCGCCGTTTATCGCGGGACCCTCGGCACGTATTCCTCTTACAGTTCACTGGCCTGCACGACGGGCCAAGCGTCGAGCTTCCTGGCCGAAAGCGCCCCCGACGGCAGCTTTTTCCTGATCGTGCCGCGAACCAATGCCGCCGAGGGGAGCTACGGCCGCCTGAGCTCGGGAGCCGAAAGACCGCCCGCGGCTGCCGCCTGCGCACCCCAGGAAGTCGCTACCTGCCCTTGACCTGGATTTTCGCAGGGGTCGGGGCCATGTTTGGGTCGAATGCCCACGAGCGAGATCGCCCGGGAGCGGGAGGTGTTCGGAGATCGTCTGCCCGACGCGCTTCGATCGCGCCTTGAGGCTTCCGTCCTAGAGGGAAGCTTTGAGCTTCCCGTGCTGCCGGAGGTCGCGCAGCAGGTCGCGCAAGCCTCGCGCGATCCGAACATCGAGCTCCGAGAACTAGCCGAGTTGATCCGGCGCGATACCGCGCTCGCCGCGAACGTGCTGCGGATCGCAAATTCAGCGCTCTACGCCGGAAGGGTCCCGATCGTTTCGTTACAGCACGCGTTGAGCCGGCTGGGCATGGAACAGATCCGGCACATCGCGCTGCTGATCGCCTGCGATGGCGCGGTGTTCCGCGTACCCGGCCACGTCGACACGGTGCGCGCGCTGTTTCGTCACTCCCTGGCCGCGGCATGTATCGCCGGCGAGATCGCACGCCTCAAACGGCGCAACGTCGAAGAGGCCTACTTGACGGGCCTGTTTCACGGCGTCGGACGCCCGGTCGTAATGCAGCTTCTCGCCTCGATCGAAAAAACGGAAGCGCAACCCGTTTCCGCTCCGGTCTTCGATGTCGCGGTCCGAGAGTTCGCCCCGGCGATGACCGCGCGCGTCCTGGCGCACTGGCAGATCGCCGAGCCGATCCGGGAGGCGATCGCCTACATCGACCGACCGGATGAGGCGCCGAACACCAAGTTCCAGGCATTGACTTTGGCGCTCGCCGTCTGCTGGGGACGAGCCCTCGTCGAGGGCGCCGCTTCGGACGAGCAGCTCCTTCGCGTCCACCCGCTGAACGGCCCACTCGACCTCTACCCCGATGAGATCGCGTCCTTGTTCGAACGACGCGAAGCGATCCTGGCCTTGGTCGGAGATCTGGGGTGAGCCCGTCCGAACACTGGGATGTCGTCATCGTCGGCAGCGGTCCCGCGGGCGTTCGCGGCGCGGTCGAGGCAGCTGCGGCCGGCCGACGGGTGCTCGTCGTCGAGCAGCAGGCCATGACCGGCGGGGCCTGCGTCGAGTTCGGGACGATTCCCTCGAAGACGCTGCGCGAGACCGCGGTTTGTCTGACCTCGTTCCGCCGACGCACCGGGGACTGCTTCGACGTCGAAGCTCGCGAAGACTTGAAGCTTCGCAGCCTGATGCGCCGGCTGTCGCGGGTCGTCTCGGGCTACCAGCTCTCGATCGCGGACGAGCTCGACCGCAGCGGGGTCTCGATCCTCCAAGGCCGGGCCCGATTCGTCGATGCACGGAGGCTCGAGGTGACCATCGCCGGTGGCGGTTCGCGCGAGATCACGGGCGACGTGATTCTGCTGGCGATCGGCTCGCGGCCGCGGGTCCCGCCGAATGTTCCGGTCGACCACGAGTGGATCCTCGACAGCGATTCGATCCTCTCGTTGAACTATCTTCCGGCGTCCTTGATCGTCCTTGGCTCGGGTGTCATCGCCTGCGAGTATGCATCGATCTTCGCGGCGCTTGGCGTCCGCGTGACCGTGGTCGATTGCCTGCCGCGGCCCATGGCCTTCCTCGATCCGGAATTATCTGCGGGTTTCTTGCACGCGTTCGAGGCCACCGGTGCGGAATTCATCGGCGGTGTGCAGATTCGGTCGGTCGAGACGGACGGTTTCTCGTCGACCGCGGTGATCCTCGACAACGGCAAGCGGCTGGAAGCCGAAAAGACCTTCGTCGGACTCGGACGTGCGGCCGCGATCTCGGGACTCGGAATCGAAGCCGCGGGGCTCGCGACAACGTCGCGCGGCCATCTCGTCGTCGACGACTGCCTATGCACGAATCAGCCCCATATCTTCGCCGCGGGTGACGTGATCGGTCCACCGGCGTTGGCCACCTCGTCGATGGAGCAGGGGCGTCGAGCGATCCGCCATGCGCTCGGACTTCCGCCCGGCAGCCCTCCCGAGCAGATCCCGACCGGGATCTATACGATACCCGAGATCTCCTGCGTCGGGCTCAACGAGGAGGACGCGCGCAAGCGTCACGGCGCGGTCACGATCGGCCGGGCCTCGTTCGCCGAGCTTGCGCGAGGTGAGATCGCCGCGCTGGATGGGGGCTTCCTCAAGCTCGTGGTCGCGACGGGTGACGGGCGACTGCTCGGCGTGCAAATTCTCGGCGAGGGCGCGTCGGAATTGATCCACCTCGGTCAGATGGCCCTCGTCGCTGGCCTTGGTTCGTCCTGCTTCATCGAGAACCTCTTCAATTTTCCGACCCTGGCCGAGGCCTACCGTGTTGCGGCGCTCGATGTCGAACGGCTCCGCAGCAGGGTCAGCCAAGCCGCCGAACCCGTCAGCGTTTAATCCCCGAGCGTTCGCCATTCGTGGCATGATCTGCCCGATGGTGGACCGCACGGCGACCCGCGTACGCGCACTGTCGATTCTGGCCGCTGGAATTTTGTTTGCGTTGCAGGGCTCGCTGGTTCTGGCCGCGGAGGTCGCCCACTACGCGGGCAGGTCGCTGGCCCAGACTCTGCTCGAGTTGAGCACGAACGGGCTACGAATCGTCTTCACCTCCGAGACGGTTCGCCCGGAGATGACCGTGGTTTCCGAACCTAACTCGACGACTCTCCGACAAATCGTCGACGAGATCTTGGCACCCCATGGTTTGAGAGTGCGTGCTGGGCCACGCGGCGCGCTCGTCGTGGTGCGTGCGGGCTCCGCGGCATCGCCGCAGGTTCCGAGACTCGTGGTCGAAGAGGCGGTGACCGTGACGCCCAGTCGCGTTTCGATGTTCGGCGACGAGCCGGGCGCGTCAGTCGGCTTTTCGCGCGACCAGATCCACTCCCTACCCCATCTCGGCGACGACTTCTTTCGCGCGATCCCACTGGCGCCAGGGATCGCTTCGAGCGACGTCTCGGCCCGCTTCAACGTTCGCGGAGGACGGACCGATGAAACGCTGATCCTCCTCGACGGCCAGGAGATCTATGAGACCTATCACCTCAAGGATTTCGACAGCGCGCTGAGCTTCGTCGCGCCGACCCTGTTGCGTAGCGCCGAGTTGATCACCGGCGGGTTCCCGGTCGAATTCGGCGATCGCATCGCCGGGGTGCTCGACATGCAGACCTTGACGCCGGACGGCGCGACGGAAGGACGGTTTGGGGTCAGCGCGTTGAACTTGCAGGCCGCGGGCTCGGGCAGCTTGAACGACGGCACGACCGGCTGGCTCGTCGAGGCTCGTCGGGGAACGATCGACCTGGTGGAAAAGCTGCTCGGAAACGAAGACCCGCGCTACGCGGACCTCCATGCCAAGTTCGAGCAGCGTATCGACGCCGAGAATTCGGTGTCGTGCCAGTTGCTTTATTCCGACGACGAATTCTTGTTCACCGAAGCCCCGGATGGCGAACTCAAATCGCGCGACACGCGCTATCGGACGGGATACTTCTGGGTCACGCACCGGGCGGTCGTGTCCGACCACGTCGCAGTGGAGACCAGCGCCTCGCGATCGGTCGTGCGCCAGGATCGCCGCGGCCGGGAGACCGAAGACACCGCCCAGTTCGAACTCTTCGACAAGCGCCGGACCGAGATCTACGGCCTGCGCCAGAACTGGAGCGTCGCGGCCACGCGCCGGCAGTTCATCAAGGCCGGTTTCGAGCTGCGGGCGTTCGAAAGCAATTACGACTATCAGGCCGAGTTCGCCTTCGACGATCCGCTGGCCAAGATTAGAGACGGGGGCGTTGCGGGCCTTATCGACTTCGTCGGCGCCGTCGAGGACGACCACGTCAGCGTCTACGCCTCCGATCGAGTGCAGTTGGCGTCGCCGATCGCGGTAGAGGTGGGACTGCGCGTCGATCGTCACTCGTTAGCTGATGAAACGCGTGCCAGTCCGAGGCTCAACGTCGTTTGGTCGCCGGACGGTTCCAGCGCGATCCGGGTCGCCTGGGGCCGCTTCTTGCAGAGCCAGCGATCCTACGAGCTTCCGGTTGAAGACGGGGAAACAGAGTTCCGACCGATCGAACGCGCCGAGCATCGCGTCCTCGGATTCGAGCGGACCTTCGCTCGCGACAGGTTTTCGGGCGGGATTCCGGTTCGGGTCGAGCTCTACGAGCGCCGGATCGAGAATCCTCGCCCACGTTACGAGAACCTGTTCGAGGTGCTGAACACGTTCGCTGAGCTCGAGCCGGACCGCGTACGCTTCGCACCGGAGAGCAGCGTCGCCCGGGGCGTCGAGACGTTTGTTCACGGGCGCATCGGTGCGCGGCTCGGCTGGTTCGCCAACTACACCTACGCCAAAAGCGAGGACGAGATCGACCGTCGCGACGTCCCGCGCAACATCGACCAGCGACACGCGTTGAACCTCGATCTCGACGCACGATTCGGGAGCGGGTGGCGGCTCAACCTGGCCTGGCGTTACCACAGCGGTTGGCCGACGACGCCGCTCTCCCTGGAGGAAACGACGGATGAGAAGGGTGATCCGATCTTTGTTCCGGTGCTCGGTCCCTTGAACAGCAACCGACTGCCCGATTATCACCGTCTAGACCTGCGGGTGAGTCGTGAGGTTCCGTTGGGGCGCGGGAGACTCGAGTTCTTCGTTGACGTGCAGAACCTCTACGACCGCAAGAACACGGCAGGCTTCGATATTGCGATCGACGACGAACTGGGGACCCTCGACGCCGTCCCGGAGCCCTGGGCCGGCATCCTCCCGTCAGCCGGCGTCAACTATCGCTTCTGAAGATCCACACCGTGTCGCCTTCGACACGATGATCGAGGCGGGCGCCGGGCAGGACGACGTCGAGGGATTCATCCGGCCGCAGACCTTGGATCGTGCCGTGCAGTTGGATCGTCCTGGCCGAGCGCGCAAGCGCTTCATCCGCGTAACTCACGCGCCAACCGGTTTCACGAGCGATCCAGTCGAGGTAGAGGTCTAGCGTACGGCCTTCGAGCGCGAACGCCGGCGCGAGATCCAGGACCCAGGACCATTCCGGCCCGCTCGGTGAGACGGTCCCGCGTTCGACCGTCCCATCGTGACGGATCGTCAGGGATTCGCCGCGTCCTGCGAACTCGGTCGGACCCTGCCGATCGAGGGCCACACGACCCTCGCGGACTCTGACGATGACGGCTTCGGCGAGTATTCGCACCTCGTACTGCGTGCCGATCTCCCGCACGACGCCAGACGGGGTCCGTATCTCGAGCGCAGTGCCCTCCGCGGACGACGGGCCGGAGTCGACGTAGACGGCCCCTCGGTCGAGCTCGAGGCGCGTGCGGCTGACGAGTCGCAGGCTCGTTCCCCGATCGAGGCGAACCGACGAGCCGCCGGCCGTCCGCACCGCAACCGGTGCGTCGACGTCGAGTCGTGTGCCAGAAGGCAGTGCTTCGCCGCTGTCCGTGGTCGCGACGACGACCCGCTCGGGGGCCGCCCCTGCGGGGGCGTCGCGATCGAGCCACCAACCGGCACCGATCAAGGCGACGGCCAGCGACGCGGCCAGCGCGTAGGCCGTTTGCGCCCGACGCTTTCGGCGGCGCTCCGCGGCCACCAGGCGCTGCCAGTGGAGATCCGCCGTCTCGCGGAGCGCGTCGAGATCTGCGGCCGGAATCGTCGGCCGGCGACCGGCCGAGCGGATGAGCGCCTCGATTCGCTTGTCGTCGTCAGTCTCGTGTTTCACGACGTCCTCCCTGCAAGCACCGGAATCTCTCCCTGAAGGAGGCGCGGGCGCGCGTCAGCAGCGACTCCGCCGCTTTGGTGCCGAGCTGCATCCGTTCGGCGATTTCCTGCACGGAGAGCTGTTCCAAGTACTTCCACTCGAGTGCGCGGCTATGGTGCGGCGGCAACAGGTCGAGCGCCATGTGAACCATTCGCGAGGTCTCGTCACGCAACAGCGCGCCTTCCGGGCCTTCCCCGCCGTCCGTCTCGTCTCCGGCGAGCGGTTCGACCGGCGGCTCCCGGTTCCGTCGCCGGTAGTGCAACGCGATCTCGTTCCGGCAGCAGGCGCAAAGCCAGGTCATCAGCGTCGCTTCGCCGCGAAAGGACGGAAGTTTCGGAATCGCGTTGGCCAGCGTGCTCTGGACGACTTCGCGGATCAGCTCTGCCGGGCCGCGCAACCTGGACGACGCGAAACGGTGCAGGGCCGGAACGTAGCTATCCGCGAACGCTTCGAAGGCCTGCCGATCACCGGCGATCAGGCTGCGCACGAGCGCACGCTCGTCTTGCAGGGCGTCGGCGCTTTCTGACGGCTCAGCGTCCATCCGATCCATGCTACTGGAGTCCGGGAGCGGACGCGGCTGAAGCATGGCCACGTCCGCTCCCCGTCTCACTTGTCGCAGAAGGACTCGCCCGCAAAGGCGCAGAGGGTTTCGAACAACGCGACGGGGTCCTCGATCCCACACCGGTCTTGGAGGATTCCGAGGTCAGCCCCGACGCAGACCAGCGCTTCCCGCTCACCCGTCCATTCGGCGTCGCCCTTGTCGTCGATCTCGAACGGCAGCGCGAGGACGAATCCGACGCCGGGGAGGTAGTACTTCAACTCGACCGCGGATGGACTGATCGGCGTCAGGTCGCGGGTCTGGACGCATCCGCCTTTACAGGGGAAGGCTTCATTCTCACCGCCGAACTTCTCCGACGGCGTCGCCGCGAGGTTCTCGTAGACGATGTAGTCTTCCGCCTCGCCCAGCGCGAACTCCTGCCGATGCGCATCGCCGATTCCGGGATCAGCCAGCACCAAGAAGCCCGACTTGGCCTGGTCAACGCCGGCGATGAAAGTGCCGTCGGTACTCGCAGCAAAGCCGGCTTCGTACTCAGCGGTGTTCTCGCCGCAGTAGACCACGTCACCCTCGTTGGTTTGAGCGAAGAAGTCGTAGGTGATCTCCTTGGGGATGTACTCGTATTCGGTCACACCCTCGTCGGTGGACTCTTCGACTTCC
>JANNRU010000609.1:0-15560 GCA_031401755.1 Acidobacteriota bacterium
CGAGGCGGATCGATTTCGACGGCGATGTCCAGGTGGACGGCCCCCTTGGAAAGTTTCGAGGTCCCTCGCTCGTTCTTCGTCGGGACGAGCAGGGTAACCCACTTGAATTGAGCGCGACCGGGGGAGTCGAATTGGAGCTCGGTATGGCCACGGGGCCACCGATTCGCGTTTCGGCCGGCACGCTGCGTGTCGAATTCGACGGTGAGGTGCCGAGAACAATTTCATTCGACGGCCTGGTCGTTGCCGTTCGGGAGGCGCAGCGCCTGAGGGGTCGTTCGTTGCGCGGGTCGCGCGATGAGGCCGGAAACTGGGAACTCTGCGTGGAGGGTGACGTGACCGCCGTGCTCGCGCTAGCCAACTCCCCGATGGAGGTGTCGACCGATCGACTGTTCGCCCGCACGGATCCAGCCACGCGCCTTCGCGACATGGCTGCGGAAGGGTCCGTCCGAATCGTTGGAAAGGGACTGCTGGCCGAGGCAGGTCGGGCGACACTGGACTCCGTGACTTCGACGGTGGAGCTTCAGAGTGCGAGTGGCAAGCTCGCGCGACTCTCCCGAGATCGGCTTCGCGTCGCCGCCGAATTCCTGCGCACGGATCTCCAAGGTAGTTGGCTCGATGGCCGCGGACGGGTCGAAGCTGCGGTGCTCGGGAGCGCGGCCGTCGAAGGGGTCCGCTCCCGGGTCTTCGCGGCGGACCAGACGGTGCACTTCGTTGCTGACGAACTGGGGGTCCGGGAGTCGGGCCGGAAGAACACGTTCCGGGGCGGGGCGCGAGGTTGGCAGGGAGACCGAAATCTCTCCGCGGACGAGATCGAGACCGATGAGGCGACCGGTCGCCTGCACGCCCGCGGTTCGGTCGAGACACGCATGCCCCGAACGAGTTCCGACGCGAACGCCTCCGTCGACGCCTTCGTCAGAATCGCAGCGGAGACGTTCGACTTTGACGAGAAAACGGGGCTTGGCGCTTACGGCGGCGGGGTCCGTGTCTGGATTGCCGAAGGCCGGATCGACGGCCGGCGATTGGAGATCACGCTCGTCGGTGAGAAGCGCGAGTTGGCGTCGGCTGTGGTCTCCGGCGACGTGCGTTTCGAGTTCTTAAGGAATTCGCTGGGCGAGTCCCTCGAGTTGCCGGCAACAGGGACGGGAGAACGCATGGTCTGGGATGCGGCGGGAGGCAGCGTCGACCTTTCTGGGGAGCGCGAGCCGGCAATGGTCGTCCGGGGCTCCGGCGTCGGAGGAATCACCAAGGCGCGCCTATTGCGTTATCGTCTCGACGTGGGCAGTCTGGAGGTGGACTCCGGCGGACAGGCGCCGGCACGAATCAGATCACCCGCGCAGGGCTGAACCAAGCGGGATGCCGAGGTCCTGATTGAGCGCGTTCGAGCACGGCGGATTGTTGGACAATACGGCAGGGGAGGCGCGGGAATCGGGGTCCCTGCCGGCGATCGACACGGACGTCGGTCTCGTCGCGCTCGACCTGGTCAAGCGTTTCCGACGGCGTTTGGTCGTTGATCGTGTCTCGATCCAGATACGGCCGGGAGAGATCGTCGGACTCCTTGGCCCCAACGGTGCCGGCAAGACGACGTCGTTCCTGATGCTGCTCGGACTCATCGCGCCCCAATCCGGCCGGATACTACTCGACGGAGAAGAGCTGACCTCCCTCCCGATGTTCCTGCGGGCACGGGCCGGGATCGGCTATCTCCCGCAGGAAGCCTCGATCTTCAGGCGGATGACCGTCGAGCAGAATCTACTTTCGATCCTCGAACTACGCGGAGTCGACCCCCGCGCCGCGGCAACTCGCGCCGCGGGACTGATCGAGGAATTTGGGCTGAGTCGTGTCGCCGCGACCCCGGGCTACGCGCTATCGGGAGGGGAGCGACGCCGCGCGGAGATCGCGCGCGCACTGGCTTGCGAGCCGCGGTTCATGTTGCTCGACGAGCCCTTCGCGGGGATCGACCCGATCGCAGTCGAGGAATTGCAACGGTTCGTCGTCAAACTTCGACAACGCGGCTTGGGAGTGCTCGTGACCGACCACAACGTACACGAGACTTTACAGATTACCGATCGAGCCTATATTATCAGCCACGGACGGATCTTCCGTCAGGGCACGCCATCCGAGTTGGCCTCAGACGAGGATGTTCGGCGCGTCTACCTAGGGACTGACTTCCGGCTGCACTGACCAACGACATACTGGACGATGGCCCTCGAGCAAAAGCTGAGCGTACGGATGAGCCAGCGGCTCGTCATGACGCCATCGCTGCAACAGGCGATCAAGTTGTTGCAGATGTCGAAGCTCGAACTCGTCGAGGAAGTCCAGCAAGAGCTCCTCGAGAACCCGGTGCTTGAGGAGAGTGCCGAGGCGCCGGCAAACGAAACGCCGGAAAGCGAGCCCGCGGATGCCGACGCACCGGACCCACTCGAAGACTTCGATTTCGAATCGTATTTCGACGACGTAGAGGGCTTCATCCCGCGGTCGAGCCCCGAGTCCGGCTCGGACATGCCGACCTTCGAAAATACCCTGTCTGAACCGGTCGGCCTGTCCGACCGGTTGATTTGGCAACTCGACCTCTCGACTTCGGACCAGAAGATCAAGGACATCGGCAGGGCGGTCATCGGCAATATCAACGACGACGGATACTTGCGAGCGTCGCTCGACGAGATCGAGCGCATGGGACCCTACGAGCGCGGGTCGGTCGAGGAGGCGCTGCGACTCGTTCAGACCTTTGATCCCGCCGGGATCGCCGCTCGCGACCTCGTGGAGTGTTTGTGTCTCCAACTCGTCCAGAGGGGTGAAGACGGGACGATCGCGGAGACGATCGTTCGGCTGCACATGGACCGCCTGCAGAGCCGGAAATACAAGGAGCTCGCGGAGATCCTCGGGATCGGCATGGGGGAGCTTCAAGCCGAGATCGAGTTGATCCAAAGCTTGGATCCCCGGCCGGGCCGGAAGTATTCCGTTGACAACAACTCTACGGTCGTACCCGACGTCCACGTCGTCAAGATCGATGACGACTATCACATCATGCTCAACGAAGAGGGACTGCCACGGCTGAGGATAAGCCCGGTTTATCGCCGCATGGTCGCACGTGGCATGGAAGGACACTCGGAGCCAGATGCACGCGAATACGTCCGAAATAAGCTTCGCGCCGCTTTTCGGCTGATCAAGAGCCTCGAGGAACGTCAGCGGACGATATTCAAGGTCGCCACATCGATCGTCAAGTTCCAGCGAGAGTTTCTTGACCACGGCGTCGAGCGGCTCAAGCCGCTGGTGCTGAAAGATGTCGCTGAGGACATCGGCATGCATGAATCCACCGTGAGCCGCGTGGTCAACCAGAAATACATGCACACGCATCGCGGTGTCTTCGAGCTGCGTTTCTTCTTTCACAGTGGCATCACTTCGACTGATGGCGGAGACAACGTCTCCTCACTGGCGGTCAAGGATCGCATCAAGAAGATCATCGCCGACGAACAAGCCGCGCGGCCGTTGTCCGACGCGGAGATCGTCAAGCTGCTTCGAATCGAAGGTTTGCAGATAGCTCGCCGCACGGTGGCCAAGTACCGGGAGGAGCTGCGAATCCCGTCGTCCAGCTCCCGGCGCCAAGCCTTCACCTGATTCGACGGAAACCCACCATGCCGCGGTCTACTCGCCGCGGCGCCTAACGGCGCGGTCGAGGCGGCGGCCTGAGCTTGACCCTCCCGCAAACTGCTGTTAAACCTGTAGTTCGATTCGATCGTGCGGTCGAGGGCCGGTCGTCGGCACCTCGAAGGTCGGGGGTCGGTCCCAAGGGAGCAGCGAATGGCGAAACCTGCGGCGGGTGGTTCCGGGCGGTCGGAGCCGGGACGCAGCACTACCCGGACGGAATGGGAAGACTCCACGCTCCGTGACGCACTCGAACGATTCGGGGAGCGCAACGTCGAGTTCACGACTGTTTCCGGCCTCGAGGTTCCGCGTTTGGTGGCTGCCGAGGATCTCGGTCCACCAACGTTCGTCGGTGAACGAGTGGGTTTTCCCGGAGAGTATCCGTTCACGCGCGGAATTCATCCGACGATGTACCGCAGCCGTTTGTGGACGATGCGGCAGTTCGCGGGCTTCGGGACCGCGCGACAAACGAACGAACGATTCAAATACTTACTCGAGCAGGGGCAAACCGGGTTATCGGTTGCCTTCGATCTCCCGACCTTGATGGGCCGGGATAGTGACGACGACATGGCGCGCGGGGAAGTCGGACGTGAAGGTGTCGCTATCGACTCTCTCGCCGACATGGAGCTCCTCTTCGATGGGATTCCGCTCGGCGAAGTCTCGACGTCGATGACGATCAACGCGCCCGCGGCGGTCTTGTTTGCCATGTATCTGGCAGTAGCCGAGAAACAGGGTGTTAGCTTTGACAGGTTGGACGGTACTCTGCAGAACGACATTCTGAAGGAGTACATCGCCCAGAAGGAGTGGATCTATCCACCGCGCCCAAGTATCCGACTGATCGTCGATTTGATCGGCTATGCGGCCGAGAGCGTGCCACGCTGGAATACAATTTCGATCTCTGGTTATCATATTCGAGAAGCCGGTTCGACGGCCGTGCAGGAGTTGGCTTTCACGCTCGCGGATGGAATCGCCTATGTGCAAGCGGCGACTGAAGCCGGGCTTGACGTCGATCGTTTCGCACCACGACTCTCGTTCTTCTTCAATTCGCACAATGACTTCTTTGAAGAAGTAGCGAAGTTGCGCGCAGCTCGCCGGATGTGGGCGCGAATCATGCGCGAGCGATTCCATGCGCGCGACCCGCGCTCCTGGATGCTGCGGTTTCACACGCAGACGGCTGGTTGCTCGTTGACCGCCCAGCAACCGCTGAACAACATCGTGCGGGTTACCGTACAGGCATTGGCCGCGATCATGGGTGGGACCCAGTCTCTACATACCGACTCGTTCGATGAAGCGCTCGCCCTACCCTCAGATCAAGCGGTTACGGTGGCTCTGAGAACCCAGCAAATCCTGGCTGACGAGTCGGGCGTGACGAACACGATCGATCCCCTCGGCGGCTCTTGGTTCGTCGAATCGTTGACCGACCGCATGGAGGCCGACGCCCTCGAGTATATTCGAAAAATCGACGAGTTGGGGGGTATGACGGCAGCAATCGAGCACGGGTTCCCACAGAAAGAGATCGCCGAGGCCTCCTATCGCTACCAACGCGAAGTCGACGGGAACGTCAAAGCGGTTGTGGGTGTCAATCGTAATACAATGGGCGACAAGATGAAGCTCGAGACGCTCAAGATCGGGGAGGAAGTCGAGCGCGAGCAACTGACTTCCCTAGACGGACTGCGCGCTCGACGCGATGCTGCCGAGGTCGAACGCCGATTGCAGTCATTGACCCGCGCAGCGGAAGGTACCCATAACTTGATCCCCTTGATTCTGGAAGCGGTCCGAGCCTACGCGACGGTCGGCGAGATCTGTCGCTCGCTCGTACCCGTATTCGGCACGTATCGGGAAGTCTCGGTACTCTGATCGATGCAGGCGGCACATGGAGGCTCCCGACGGTGACGGATACCCGTAGATTGCGACTGTTGGTCGGAAAGGTCGGTCTGGACGGACACGATCGCGGTGCAAAGATCATCGCGAGGGCCTTTCGCGACGCCGGTTTCGAGGTCATCTACACCGGGCTGCACCAGTCTCCGGAGACCGTGGTGACGACGGCGATCCAGGAGGACGTCGACGCTGTCTCGCTTTCGATCTTGTCCGGCGCCCACAACTATCTCTTTCCCCGTGTGATCGAACTGCTCAGGGAAAGCGGCGCAAGCGACATCGCCGTGTTTGGCGGCGGCATCATCCCGGATGAAGACATTCCACCGCTGAAACGGGCGGGAGTGCTCGAGATATTCACCCCGGGCGCCACGACTGAAGCGATCGTGGCCTGGGTCAGGGCGACGATTACACCGCGGGATCTCGAGGTCGAATCTGAAGCAGACTCAGCGGGAACCACGCACTGAGTCGGCCCCGCGCCGCGCTGAAAGGTTGGCCTCCGTGGCTTTGAAGACTTTGCTTCTGGCCGACGACAGCCCGACGATCAGGCGGGTCGTCGAACTGTCGCTCCTTGAGACCGGTTTCCGCGTCGAGTCGGCGGCAACCGGAGAGGAAGCCTGGCTCCGGTTCAGCAGAGGGGGCATCGACCTCGTCCTTGCCGACGTGGTCATGCCCGAGCCCTCCGGTTATGAGCTTGCACGCAGAGTCAAGGACAGCGGACATCCCGTACCGGTGTTGCTGCTCGTCGGCACGTTCGAGCCCATGGACGAGCGACGATTGCGCGAATGCGGCGCCGCTGGCCTGCTGATCAAGCCATTCGAATCGTCGGTCTTGCTCCAAAAGGTGGAAGAGCTGCTGGAACGGGCCGGCGCGCCGGTCGGCACGGCGCCGGCTACCGGCGAAGGTCCTCCCGAGGAGATCGAAAGCGCGCTAGCCGAAGCCGATCAAGAGGTCGGCGTCTCGCTCGGCCCGCAAACGATGGAGCAAATCGTGCGTGCGGTAGTCGACCGGCTGTCCGAGAAGGTCGTACGGCAGTTGGCGGAAGAGATCCTGCCCGGTGTCGCGGAGAGGGTCGTTCGCGAGAGAATCGCCGAAATCGAGCGGGAACCTTGAGCCCGAACCGGGCACGGAGACGGGATGTCGATCGGTAAGGAGTACAAACCCGACGAGGTCGAGGCTTATTGGGTAGAGACTTGGGGGCGTGCCGAGACCTTTCAAGCGCAGCCAGACTCCGCAGCGTCGCCGTTCTGCATGGTCATCCCACCGCCAAACGTGACGGGCGAGCTCCACATCGGGCACGTGCTCGTCTATACCCTCCATGACATCGTCGCCCGTTGGAGGCGCATGCAGGGCCGCGATGTACTTTGGCTTCCCGGTACCGACCACGCGGGAATCGCCACGCAGATGGTTGTTGAGCGGGAGCTCGCACGTGAAGGTCGAACCCGTGCGGATCTGGGACGCGAGGCGTTCGAGCGACGGGTCTGGGAGTGGAAGGAGACCTACGGCGACCGGATCAACGGATCCCTGCGGCGCCTCGGCGCGTCCGTGGATTGGACGCGAGAACGATTCACGCTGGATCAGGGTCTTTCCCGGGCCGTGCGCACGGTCTTCGTCCAACTCTACCGTGACGGACTCATCTACAGAGACCGGTACATCGTCAACTGGTGCCCTCGCTGCCATACCGCCTTGTCCGACCTGGAGGCCGTGCACGAGTCGGAGTCGGGAAAACTCTGGCGGATTCGCTATGTCGACCCCACTGGATCGCCCGGCGTGGTCGTCGCGACGACGCGACCGGAGACCCTCTTCGGCGACACAGCCGTTGCGGTTCACCCGGATGACCCACGCTTCCAGGCGTTCATTGGCAAACACGTGCGCGTGCCACTCACCGACCGCACGGTCCCGGTGGTTGCGGACTCGTTCGTCGATCCGACCTTTGGAACCGGCGCAGTCAAGATCACGCCGGCACACGATCCGAACGATTTTCATGCCGGTCGGCGGTTAAATCTGCCGCAGATAGTTGCGTTGGACAGTCACGGGAAAATGACCGAAGCGGCCGGATCCTTCTGCGGCCAGGACCGATTCGAAGCGCGACGGCAGGTCGTCGAAGCGCTGGCTGAGGCCGGGTTGCTGGAGGGCGTTCAGGAACACGCACTGGCCGTGGCGCGATGCCAGCGTTGCTCCACCGTGGTCGAACCGCACGTTTCTGATCAGTGGTTCGTACGCGTGGCGCCGTTGGCTGAACCGGCGATACAGGCGGTCGAATCGGGTTCGATCCGTTTTGTTCCAGACAACTGGGCCAAGACCTATTTCGAGTGGATGCGCAACATCCACGATTGGTGCATCTCGCGGCAACTCTGGTGGGGCCACCAGATTCCAGCTTGGCACTGCCAGCAATGCGCAGCGATTCAGGTCACCGAGTCGGCGCCTTCGACCTGCGACCGTTGCGGCGGGTCGGTCGTTCAGGATCCTGACGTTCTGGATACCTGGTTTTCTTCTGCGCTATGGCCGTTCTCAACGCTCGGATGGCCCGACAAGTCGAGCGACCTGGCGCGTTACTATCCGACCGATCTGTTGATCACAGGGCACGACATCATATTCTTCTGGGTGGCCCGAATGATCATGATGGGTCTCCGCTTCATGGGTGATGTTCCGTTTCGCGAAGTCTACATCCATGGACTCGTCCGTGATGCGCAGGGACAGAAGATGTCCAAGTCGAAGGGGAACACGGTCAATCCCGCTGAGGTTCAAGCGCGTTACGGTACGGATGCAGTGCGATTCACGATGGCCGTTCTTGCTGCTCCCGGAAACGATATTCCCTTGGCGCCGGAACGCATGGAAGGCTACCGGGCCTTCGCCAACAAGCTCTGGAATGCGAGTCGTTTCGTGCTGCTGAAGGCGTCGACGGAAGAAACCGCGGGCGCAGTCGACTCCTGCGAGCCGCCGTTCGCCGAACGTTGGATTCGGTCGCGCCTTCAAGTGGTGATCGGCGAAGCCAATCGGTCCTTGGAAAGTTATCGGTTTGACCGCGCAGCCGAAGCTCTCTATCACTTCGTCTGGGGCGAATATTGCGATTGGTATATCGAGTGGGTCAAGCCGGATCTCGCCGAAGCCGCAACACCCGCGCAACGAATGCGCGCCCGCGCAACTCTGGTCGAAGTCCTCGGGACGGCTTTGCGTCTGTTGCACCCGTTTATGCCCTTCGTAACGGCCGAGTTGTGGCGTTTGCTGCCTGACTCTCCGGGCGACGTGGCTACAGCGCCCTGGCCCACCGTGGACCCGCGGTGGATCGATCCCGCGGTCGATGCCGAGGCAATTCTCGTTCAGGAGATCATCGCCGGCATTCGAAATGTTCGAGCTCAGAGCAACATCGAGCCTGGGCTAAAGATCGAAGTCTTACTTCGGGTTCGGGATGCCGAGCAGGCCGCAATTGTGGCCCGGCACGTCGATTTGATTCGACCGCTGGCGCGCGCCGGGTCGGTCCGCGTCATCACGGGGGAACTTCCGACCGCGGGTGTGGCACGTGGCGTCGTACGCGGTGTGGAGATCGCAGTGCCGCTCGCGGGCCTCGTCGACGTGGAGGCCGAGCGTTCAAGGCTGCGGCGCGATCTGGACAAGATCTCGAAAGAGATCATCACACGCGCCGAACGCTTGGAGGACCCTGGATTTTGCATGCGAGCGCCGCCTGCCGTAGTCGAGAAGGAACGGCTCACTCACAGAGAACTTGCCGCGCGAGCCGACCGACTTCGCGAGGCGTTGTCGCAGTTGGATGTGGGTGGTGCGACATGAGCACGATCGATCCGGCCGTCCTCGCCCGGATCGTCCGCACCGCGCTCGAAGAAGACCTGGGAACGCGTGGCGATGTCACCACCGCAGCGATCGTGGACTCGAGCTTGTCGGCCGTCGTACGGTTCGTTGCGCGTCAACCCTTGGTCGTGGCTGGTGTCGACTCCGCGGTCGAGAGCATGCGCCAGCGGGAGCCGGGCGTGGAGATCGAGGCGCACTGTTCGGACGGGGATCGCTTGGTCGCCGGCGCAACAATCGTCCGAGCACGGGGCCGCGCCGCGCGGCTGCTCGAAGCCGAGCGAACCGCACTCAATTTCCTGATGCGCGCGTGCGGCATCGCGACCGCGACGGCGGCAGCGGTCGCTGAGATCGCCGGTACCGGTGCGCAGTTACTCGATACGCGCAAGACCGCGCCGGGGCTGCGCGTCCTGGACAAGCAGGCCGTTAGGGCCGGGGGTGGCACGAACCACCGGATGGGGCTGTTCGATGCCGTGTTGATCAAAGACACCCATCTGCGAACAGGGCTCGACGTCACCGGCGCGATAGCCCGCGCGCGATCCGCGGGCCACCCGGCGACAGCGATCGCGATCGAAGTCTCGACGCTCGAAGATCTCGAAGGTGCGATTGAGGCCGGAGCAGGACGCGCGCTCTTGGACAACATGGACCTGCCGACGATGCGAGCTGCGGTTGAGTTGGCCGGGGGCAGGATTCTGCTCGAGGCCTCGGGTGGCCTCCGACCCGGCTCGCTTCGCGCGGTGGCCCAGACCGGTGTCGATTTTCTCAGCGTCGGTTGGCTGACACACTCCGCGCCCTCGGCGGACGTGGCGATGGAACTCGGGCAATGAGCGGGTCGGGTCCGGCCAAGATTGTCCCGATTCGGTTGTGTGCGGGTTTCGAGGGTCAGCGGTTCCCGCGGCGCGTTGTTTTCTATCCCATCGTCACCTCGACGCAGGATATCGCAAGAAATTTGGCAGACTCGGGTGCCGAGTCGGGGCTACTGGTGGTCGCAGGATGCCAAACCGAGGGCCGCGGACGATTCGGGCGCTCATGGCATTCGCCGCAGGACCTCGGTCTCTATCTCTCGGTATTGCTTCGACCACGTTGTCGCCCAAGAGAGCTCGTCTGGTGGACGCTCGGCGCTGCCGTGGCCATGTGGGATACCTGCCGACGTCACGGCGCGTCGGTGGAATTGAAATGGCCGAACGACCTGGTAGCCCGAGGCGCCAAGCTCGGTGGCGTGCTTGCCGAATCGCGGTCCGCAGGAGAATCCGTTGAGTACTTGATCGTTGGCATCGGGCTCAATCTGTACCATCACCCCCGAGATTTCCCGACGGGGTTCGACATGCCGGCGATCTCGCTATCCGAAATCACCACTTCCCCGACCCTCGATTCGAGCCAGATCGCAATCGACTTGGCTTGCGAGCTCGGTCGGAGGTTTGAGGAGTTGGATCGAAGCGGCCCGTGCGGGATCGGCCAGGCCTGGGAGGCACGTTCGCCGAGTTCGCGTGGCCAGCGCGTACGGGTTCGATCCACGGATTCGGAGAGCTGGCTCGAAGGACTCAGCGATGGCCTAGATGACGAGGCTGGGTTGCGCGTGCGACTGGACTGTGGCCGGACGATCGAGACCAGACTCGTCGATACGGTGCGTCCGGTCGTTGCCGCGGGAATCTGACGGAACAATGTTGCTGGCAATCGACGTCGGAAACACACAAACTGTCCTCGGGCTCTTCGACTGTGAGCGGCTGCGCGCGGATTGGCGCATCGCGACGCGCAAGGAAGTGACATCCGATGAGTTGGGGACGCTACTGAGCGCGCTATTTCGCGAGAGCAAAGTCGATCGGGGCGGCGTCGACGGCGTCGTGATCTCGAGTGTCGTTCCGGATTGGAACTCGGTCTGGACGACGACAGCGAAACGATACTTCACCTGCGACCCTCTCTTCGTCGGCCCGGGAATCCGCACGGGAATGCCGATTCTCTACGAAAATCCCCACGAGGTCGGTGCCGATCGGATCGTCAATTCCGTTGCGGCGGCTGCGCGCCATGGCTGTCCCGTGATCGTCCTCGACTTTGGCACCGCCACGACCTTCGATGTCGTCAACGAGCGCGGAGAGTATCTCGGGGGAGTCATCGCTCCCGGTCCTGGGGTCTCCGCCGAAGCGTTATTCACCCGCGCGGCCCGGCTGCACAGGGTCGATTTGTGTCGACCGCCACGGGTTATCGGACGGACGACCGAGCAAAGCCTGCAAGCCGGGTTGTTTCTCGGGTATGTGGCGCTGATCGAAGGATTGGTCAAACGGATTCAAGTCGAGTTGGGGGTGGAAGCTCCGGTCATCGCGACCGGCGGATTGGCGCCGGTATTCGCGCCTGAACTGCCTTGGTTGAAGGCGCTCGAGCCGCACCTGACGCTAGAGGGTTTGCGACTCTTGTGGGACCGCAATCGACGATGAGAGTCCTGTTCGTTTGTAGCGGTAACGTCTGCCGTAGCCCGATGGCCGAAACACTCTTCCGCCAAGCGGCCGATCACGCCGGGATCAATGAGTTGCGTATCGCCTCGGCGGGAACGCTCGGACTGTGGAACCTGCCGGCCGCTCCAGAAGCGATCGACGCCCTGCGGGAGGTGGGTCTCGATCTGGGCGCGCATCGTTCTCGCGGTCTGGTTGCCGAGGAGATCGCCGCCACGGACTGGATCGTGACGATGGCGCGCGAGCATATCGATTACCTGGCGCAGCACTACGTCGAGGCGCTCCCCCGTACCCGGCTGGTTCGCGCGTTCGAACACACCGAAGAACCCCTCGCCGACGCTCCGGATCTAGCCGATCCGATCGGAGCGGCGATCGGCCGCTATCGCGAGCAACGGGAACTTCTCTTTCGCGCAGTAACGAATCTGGCCGCGCACATGCGACGGAGTCGATGACTGAAGCCCGATCGCCGGGTTTGACGCGATACGTCCGCGCTGTGGAAGCGCTGTGGTCGGCCCATGCGCAGCGCCCAGTTGTGCTTTCACCGCGGGAGTTCGCTCTGGTTTCAGATTGGCATCAACGCGGCGTACCACTCGATCTGATCCGCGAGTCCATTGCGGCGAGGGAGGACCACCGCAGGCGAAAGAAAGCAGTCGCGAGAAGCCTGCGTCAGGTCGCAGGTTCGGTGGAGGAGAGTTGGTCGGCGATTCTCGACGGCAGGAGTGCCCAGCCGGTTCAGCCGGCTAGCCCAGCCGGCTCACGGGAAATTCAGGCCGATCCGGAATCGTGGCGACAGCGCTTGTCGAATTGTCAGGGTACCGATGCGATGGCGGGGTGGCTCCGGGGTCTCGGTAATCGCGCTCTTGCAGGAGAGGCTCGTGAGTTGATCGCGCAAGAGATCGAAGACGGACTTCCCGATCTCGCGCCGGCGGAGCTTCGGGAGAGGGCCGAGCGGGAAGTCGATCGCGACCTCGCCCCATACCGGGATCGTATGCCCGCGGCGGGATTCGTATCCACGCGGCGACGGGCGATCGGCGCACGACTGCGCTTGCTGATGGGATTGGGCTAATCGAATCAGGTTGAGCGAACGGGAGCGCCTGTCGCTGGCCTACTTATAGACTCTCCGCGGTCTCGCCTCCCTTAATCGCCTTTACATGCCCCACGGCGTGCCCCGGCGCCCGGCCCTCGTTCCTGCGCTGGGCTTCTGTTCCGGTGTGGTTCTCGGTTCTGTTGGCGAGACTCTCGCGGCAGTTGCGCCGATCGGTCTCCTCGCCGCGACTGTTTTCTCGAACCGTTGGCGGGCGGCCTTCGCGGTCAGCGCGCTGAGTTTGGGCATTGCCGTCGGTGTCGCTGAGCGGATGGAGAGCGTGGAGCGCACGCGCTCACTTCCGCGTGACGGATCCCCGGTAGAACGAACGATCGAGGGGCGATTGCTCGGCTCGCCCGAGGCACGACTGGATGGCGATGCTTCGGTGTTGGTGAGCGTCGCGCTTGGGAATTCGCCCGACTCGGCGCCAGCGCGCGTCCTCCTTCGAATTCGCGGAGGCGCCCATGCCGAATCCCTCGGAGGATTGCATCACGGGGATCGGATCCACGTGTTCGCAAAGCTGCGCCGCCCCGCTACGCCGGGAATGGGGCGCCTAGAAGACGCGCCGCCCGGAACCGGTTTGGCCGGGATCGATGTCGTCGGGTCCGTGAAGAGCCCAAGGCTCGTCCGGCTCGTGCAAGAGGGCCCCTTCGACATACCCCGGTTGGCGGACCGGATTCGGGTTCACGCGCTCCACCGGTTGGACCTGCGTTACGGGTCGGGTGGACCGATCCGCGCGCTGGCGGGCGCGATGTTGGTCGGGGATCGGGGTTCCTTGGACGAATCTGAGTGGCGCGCGCTCCGCGCATCAGGACTCGTGCATCTCGTCTCGATCAGCGGCTTTCATGTGATGTTGGTGCTGGCCTTTACTCTCGTTCCGCTCGACCGAATCGGGATCGGACCCTGGTCGACCGCGTTACTTGCGATCTGCCTGATTGGTTTGTTCGCGCTGGTGGTTGGACCGCAGGCTTCGGTGCTGCGGGCGACGTTCGGGGGCATGCTTTGGTTGTTCGGGCGGGCGATCGGCAGGGACGGCGACCCATTGAACTCGCTCGCCGTGCTCGCGGTCGCGCTGCTCCTGGTCGATCCTTCGATCTGGGCCGACATCGGCTTCCAGCTCTCGTTCCTGGCGACCGCGGCGCTTTGCACGTTGAGTCGGCAAGTTCGGCCGTCAATTCCAGGTCCGGTATGGCTCTCCGGGGCGCTAGCCGCGTCACTGAGCGCGTATGCAGCCACGGCACCTGTGATCGCGCTTCAATTCCGCCAAGTTACCCCCCTCGGGATCCTGGCCAACCTTGTCGGGATTCCGCTCTCGGCCGTCTTCCTGGCATCCGGCTACGTGTCGATCGGCGTTCCAGGACTCGAACGCATCGCCGCGTGGATCTGTGCCACGTCTGGAACACTGATCTTTGACACCGCTCGGCAGTTCGAATCGCTCGAGCTGCACTCACGGGTCGGTCGACCTGCGCCCTGGCTAGTGGCCGCTTCGTTCCTAGCGCTCTCGCTCCTGGCCTTCCGGTCGGAGCGTCCGGTGCGCGGCCTGCCCGTGAGTGCGATCGCCTTCGCGCTGCTCGTCCTCCTCCACGTGGGTCCCCGACCACCGGCGGTCTCCGGCACCACCGAGTTGCGCCTCCTGGATGTCGGGCAGGGGCAGGCCTTGTGGATTCGTGGTCCGGACGGCGGATCGATCGTGGTCGACGCCGGGGGGAGTTCGCGTCCTGGCGGCTTTGACCCGGGTGACCGGCGCGTCGTACCTGCGCTCGTCGATGCCGGGATCACACGGCTCGACGCGCTGGTCATCAGCCATGATGACGCCGACCACGCTGCCGGTGCGTTCGCAATCGTCCGAAGCGTTGAGGTCGCTGAACTCTGGCTCGGTCCGGGAAGCGGTCGCTCCGCTCGCTTGAGCGCGCTCGCCGCATTGGCCCGCCGTCGATCGGTGGCTATCGTCGGCGTCGCGGCAGGAATCGCACGGACTCGCGCGGGGCTCAAGTTCCAAGTGCTCGCACCGAGACGCAATGCACGGGGAACCGATAATGATCGCTCGCTCGTGATTCGAATCGGCGACGGGCGTTCGTGGGCGCTCGTCCCGGGTGATCTCGGACCGGTCGGTGAGCGACGACTTCTCGATCAATTGGCGGAGCTTCGCGCAGACTTGCTCGTCGTGTCTCATCACGGAAGTCGCACCGGATCGTGTCGGGCATTACTGCGCGCGGTCAATCCGCGACTGGCCTGGATTTCCGCGGGTCGTGGAAATCCATTCGGACACCCGCATTCCGAGACTCTGAGCCGTCTGCGCGCTAGCGGGGCGAGAGTCCAACGAACCGATCGCGAGGGAGACTTGGAATTCGTGTTCGGCAGGAGCGACGCGGAACCGGGAGAACTCTTCTCATTCGGTTCAGCGAAGCTCGATCGGGCTCAACATCACTGACAGGACAAAGATGCCCAGCAGCACCCCAGCCAGAACGAGCCGTGCAGCCCCGAGCGTCCCAGTCTCGTCGATCAACCGCGGATGTCGATCGCGCATCCAGAGCAAGATTCCGAACCAGACCAGGTAGGGTGGGACTCCAGCGGAGCGCACGGCTTCGACGATAACCAGACATCCAAGTCCGGAGAGAGTGATCCACGAGACTACGCGATGGAACTGTCGCGACACCGCGTACGCAGCATGTCCGCCGTCCATTTGGCCCACCGGGAAAAGATTGAGCGAGGTCACCAGC
>JANNRU010000610.1:0-2149 GCA_031401755.1 Acidobacteriota bacterium
ACTGGCGACGAAACGACGCGCTACATTTACGATGGCTGGCGGGCGATCGAAGAGCGCGCGGTCGTCGCGGGCGCGGAAGTCGTTCGTGCGCGTTATGGGTTCGGAGTCGGACTCGACGAAGTGCTGTGGATGGATCGCGACATCGGAAGGAGCAGTCCGAACAACCTGCCCGATCCGAGTGCACTTCCGGACGGCGATATCGAGTCCCGCTACTTCATCCATCACGACCGGAAGGGCAGTGCGATCGCAGTCACTTCCGATTCGGACAACGATCCGCAAGAACCGAACCGACTCGAAGCGCGCGTGGACGAACGGTACAGTTACACGGAGTATGGAAAGGTCGCAGTGAGCTGGCAGCCAGGCGAGTGGAATGGTGAGACTTACGGCGGAATCGCCGAGGTGACGTCGCGGTTGGGGTTACCGTATCTCTACACGGGGCAGCGGCAGGACGCTGAGACGGGGTTGTTCTACTTTAAGAATCGGTATTTCGATCCGGCGATCGGCCGGTTTGTACGTCGGGATCTGATCGGATACGGCGATGGGCCGAATCTGTACGCCTACACCGGCGGAAGTCCGGTTGCATCGAGCGATCCGATTGGGCTTAGCGGGACTTCGAGCGGCGCATTCCGCTCCATGTCGGCTGGATTCGGAGCAGGTGGAAACCGTGGGCGGGGCAGGAGAGTGCGATATCTCGGAGAACGGGGTCAAAGTTCCAGGAGTGGAGGCGGGACATTTGACGCCGGATTCGAACGTAAGGATCCGGAGCGCTTCGGCGCCAAGGGATTCGCAGCAGAGACGTTAGGTTTCGGTGCCCGGGAACACACCGGCCGGAAGCCCGCATCGCTGCAACCGTGCGATCCGGTGGGACCCAGACCCCCGGTTCCGGACCCGATAATTGAGCCGAATCCGGATTTTCTTGGCCCTGATCGTTCGAGACCCGAAGATGTGAACTGGTTAATATATATCGACTCATTCATAAGCACGAAAATGCTATCTACATCGTGGCCAGCGTATGGCGATAATCGCTGGTTCAGCAGCGACACGGATACCTCAAGTCGGGCCAAGGTTTTCGTGGTCATGACACCGGACGGACCGGAAGTCAGAAGTGCGGCGGCCATGAGCGAGATAGTTGGACTAGACTTGCGAGGGGTCGTCGTGGCAGAACTCACCGGTGGGATGTCGTTGGAGAATGGAGATCAAACATTCTCGGTTAATGTCACGGCCCAAAATGGGCCTGCATTTTTGGCCGTCACGGGAGATACAATCTATCCTGGAGTCGCAGCACTGGCAGCAGTGTTCGCACCCCTGGATTCGATCCGGCTGACAATCGACTATCGGGTGAGTTCAAACGGAAACGTGGAGGTTGAAGGAGGCTTTCGCACGGCCTACCCTTCCTTCGGGCACTACGCCAACGTTAACGGCAGGATATCAGTGCTTCACGAGATTCCCGAAACAACGATCGACGCATTGGGTAAGCCAATGGTCGCGATTCCGCCTTCAAGGTCGAACTAATGTCGTCGACGCTCAGGCAGGTGGTTGGCGTCATTGTCTTCGCGGCCGTGGCTTCGTTGTGGGGGTGTGGGCTATTGCGAACCCACGTCGTATTGCTTGACGCAGATGTCGAGCCGGGCTGGGTCATCCTGGATTACAGCGTAAATGGGTGCCCTCCGTTGGAAGGTGGAGCGCTCGGCTGGATTATTAGGGTGCATCGCGACCGCTACGTGTGCACCTCGACAGCACCTGATACTCGGCCTCGGCACCTTCAAGTTTACAAGCTTGACGGACTTGGCAATAAGACGCGGCTCCGCAACAAGAAATCTTACCAGAATGAAGGCACAGTCAGTTTCAAGTATGGAAAGTGTGACGTAGTGGCTTTCGGGTTTTGGTTTGGAACCGAGAAAAGCGACGATCTGTTCGTAGCGATCCAGGCAATCAAGGAGAAAAGGCGATCGTGTCTGGGGCCGGACGAAGCCGATCAGTGAAACGCGAATAGCGTTGCTCCGCCACCGAATCCATTCGGGGCTTATGACGCGATGAACGCATCGGATCGCGTACGTCTGGTCCATTTACTCGCGCGACACTTGATCCGAGGTTCGAGAGCGGCCAGACTGGGATTCCGTCGACTGGGAATTCGCGTGTAATGCTTGGC
>JANNRU010000611.1:0-11367 GCA_031401755.1 Acidobacteriota bacterium
GACTGCCAGGTGCCGTCGGGTGGCGTTGCGCCGACATTCCGCGTCGAGCAACTGTTGCCACAGATATTTCCGGCCGAGTCGTTGCGGGTCGAATTAAAGGTCCGGTTGATCAGCGTGACCGGGTTGAGCGCGCCGAAGTCCCAGACCTCGGGCAGCGTGACTGCGGACCCCGGGTCACCGGGATCCGGATGGTAAGCCACTCCCGTTTGATCGATCGAGATCATCGCCCCAACCGTCGTCCAGGAAGGATGCAGCGACGAAAGCGGCGTCGAGTTCTCGACCGAGTACTGCAGGAACCCGGTCTTGCCCGCCTGGAGCGCGCGGCGGAACTCTGGAAACCCGATCTCCAACCCGTCGTCGACCAGCAGCGACTCCGCGACCAGCAGCTCGCGACGCTCGGGGATGAACGCCGCGCCGGGCCGGGGCAAGGATCCTTCGATCGTGGCAACGACCTGGCCGTTCCGCGCGATGAAGCGGTAGATCCGGCGTGCGCCCCCCTCGCCCGTCAGCGCCTCGCGCACGAGCACGACTTCGCGTGGACCCGCGGGTACGAGCGCGATCCCTTCCGCGACCACTTCAGCCTCGACGCGACGCACGACGCCATCCGCCCGGCGCGTGGCCAACTCGACCCACCGATCGCCGAGCGCGATCTCGCGTGGCGACACTGTGAGCGGTTGCGGAACCCAGACTTCGGCCGATCCGCCTTCGTTCACGATCATGCGCGCGCGCGGACCCGTGACCAGCGTCTCGTCGGCGCGATACAACTGGCACCCCAGGCGCGTTCCCGCAGCAGGGTCGCTCGTGCAGAGCGCGCGGTCGGCGCCATTCGCCTCCGCAGGATCGCCAAGCCCGACATCGGCCGGTCGCACGACGCTCCAGCGCACGAGGCTCCCCTCGGCAACGGTGGGACGCAGGTCCCAGAAAGTCCGCGCCTCGATCGCTGACGGCTCCAGCGCTTCGCGATCGTCAGGATTGACGCGATCGACACGCATCGTGAACGCGTCGCCCTCGTCGAGCCGCGGCGCGCGGGCAATGAGAACCCCCGCTCGCGCGGGGAGGAGTGCGGATACCAGCAGTAACAGGGCCGAAGCCGACGTTCGAGTGGTCATCGTGGTTCCCCCCGGATAAAGGCCAAAGGAATGTACGCTGATCACGGCTGGGCGGCGCGGGCACCCCAGTTCCAGCCCACTCCGAGACGTATCCGTCGGTCAATGATGTCGCCGTAGGGGTGGAGTTGGGTGCGGTCATCGAGCAGGTTCGTGACGCCCAGGGTCAATTCGAGCCCCGGATCAGGAAAGCGCAGCCCGCCGCGAACCCCGACGAGCGTGTGCGAGCCGACGAAGTCCCAGAAGTCCGGCGTGGCCACGTCCTGCCAGAAAGTTTCGTCCACGTAGTCCAAGCTCCCGGAGACGAACCAGGCACCGCGGTCGATCGTCGCGCCGAGGCTCACGCGACTTCGCGCGGGGATGTTGACGAAATCGGCCGTGTTGAAAACCACGCCGTCGCTGTCGAGATCACTGTTGGCTTGGTACTCGGCCTGGGCGACTGCAATGCGGTCGGTCATCTTCGTTCCGTTGACGCGTGGCGTCTCCTGCCACGAGTAGTTGAACCACGCCGATAGCCCGGCGGGCCCGCGCCAGCCCGTGCCCAACTCGAAGCCGAAGTTCTCCTCGCCCGCGCCATTCCGGTACTGGTAGGCGGCGGGCACTCGATCATCGAGCAGGATCGAGACGAACTCGGGGTAGGTCACGGGTCCGGACGGGCAGAGAGTATTGAACGGCGGTAACGCATCAACGTACGGACAGACGTCGACCGCGGGCAGCTCGACGATCCCGTCCCCGGTCGGATCGGGCGCGAAGACGATGTCGTCCGCGGTTCCCGGAGTCCCGTCGGGGCCGACCCCGTAACGCGCCTGCTCGGCGAAGTCGAGACCCTCCTCCGAGCGCGTGCGCCAGAGCGTGGCCGACAGCGAATACCCGCCCAGTTCCGCGACCCAGCCGAGCTCGACCGAGTTGGTGACCTCTTCGCGAAGCCCGCGCGAGCCGCGCGCAGCGATCGTCGCCGTGTAGTCTGGCGTCTGACCCGGCGGCGCACCGCAATTATCGGGCTGCATGCCGCAGATGAACGCGCTCAGCGGGGCAAAGATCGGCAATCCGATCTGCGTGTCGATCGCCTCCCAGTCCAGAAACGCCACGGGGACGGCGGACACGTCCAGATCGGTCTCGATCACCGATGGCGCCCGGTAGGAGCGACCGGCGGCGACGCGCCAGGTTTGTTGCGGGGTCACCTTGAAGCGCAGCGCCGCGCGCGGCGAAAAAGCCAAACCGATCGTTTCGCGAAAATAGTCGAATCGGCCACCGCCGGTCATCCAGAATCGCTCCGTGACCGGCAGGTCGATCTCGCCGAAGATCCCGACTTTCGTGCGGCCGCTACCCGCCGGCGCCAGCGACAGATCGAACGCGGAGCGTTCCAGTTCACCACCCCACCCGAACACTGCGGTGTTGCGAATCAGGCTGCGCCCGTGCGCCGAGACCTGCGTCGTCGCCGAGCGGAAGACGAAGGGCAAACCGTTGATCAGATTGACCGCGTCGCCGTCGAAGAAGTTCGTATGCGCACGGACTTCGAAGGGTCCGCGCCGAAAACGCCCCTGTAAGTAGGACATGCCCGTGTCGCGGTTGATGTCGAACGGCCCCAGGCCGGTGGTGATCCAACCGTCCGTCCGCGCGCTCCCGCCCTCCAGGATCCACTCGGAGCCGGCGCCGTCAGTCCAGTCGGCGCGCAAGTCGACGCGTGGTTGTTCGGTGCCGCGGCCCTCGAGCGAGTCCGGTGGGAGGCCGAGGTTCAGATTGGTCGGCTCGCCGAGCCAGTTGATGTTCGACGTGGGACGATCCAACGCGTCGCTGCGGAAGTAGCCGCCGGTCAGACGTAGCGCCCAGGGCCCGAGCATGAAGCTCTGACGGAAGTCGACCCGTGCCGCGTCGTAGCTCCCCGCTTCGACCAGCAGGCGTCCGCCGGGGGTGTCGCGTGGGCTCTTCGTCAAGACCTGGACCACGCCGCCGACTGCATTCGCGCCCCAGATCGAAGACGCGGGACCTCGAACGACCTCGACACGGTCGATCAGCTCGGGATCGGCCGGGGCGAACTCCCACATCGTGAAGTTGAGAAAATCGAGGTAGATCGTGCGGCCATCGACCAGCGGCAGGGTCGAGGTGTTGATGCCCCCGGTCGATCCTCGGGAAGAGATGTTGACGTCGCGGGCGCTGAATTGAACGACGTTGACGCCGGGGACTCGTCGAAGGTGATCGATCCAGCCCTCGGCCGGTCGCTCTTGCAGTTCCTGGCCGGTGATCACGTCGACGGCCGCCGGGGAGTCCAGCGCCGACAGGCCGGTCGCCGATGCGCTGACTACGACGTCCTCCTTGATGGTCGGAAGCTCAGCGGGCGGGGGCTCGTCTTCGCCGGCCTCCGTCGACTGCTGCGCCGACGTGACGGACACCGCCGCCAGCAATAATCCGATCGCGAGCCAGAGGCGCCCCTTCATCGGACCGTATGATAACCGCATCCGGGGTGAATCTGGCGCCGCATGTTAGGCTCGATCCGTGCGACCGCGGCCAAGGCCGCCGCGAGGAGTTCGACGTGGACACCTACTATCACCCGAAAGATCTCGACCACTTCGCCGACATGGGTCAGGGAAACGGCGAGCTGTGGGAAAAATTCATGGCCTACTACGGCGCGGTCTTCGCGGAGGGGGCGCTGACCGAGCGCGAGAAGGCGCTGATCGCTCTCGGCGTGGCCCACGCCGTGCAGTGTCCGTACTGCATCGACGCCTACACCCAGGCCTGCCTCGAAAAAGGTGGCAACGTCGAGGAGATGACCGAAGCGGTGCACGTCGCCTGCGCGATCCGCGGCGGAGCGTCCCTGGTGCATGGCGTGCAAATGCGCAACGTGGCCAAGAAAATCTCGATGTAGCAGGGCGAGCGTGGGACTTCACGTGACCAGCTTGAGCTCGCGCGGAAACGCGCTCGCTCCCGCCGAAGCGCAGGTGCGGCATCTCGAATCGACGGCCGCGGTGCCGGCGTTCGAGCGACAACTCGCCGCAGCAGGGCTGCCCCCACTCGTCGCCACCGGGATCGAAGTCTTGCAACTCAATGTGGGAAAGTTGTGTAATCAGGCCTGCCGGCATTGCCACGTCGATGCGGGGCCCGATCGCCGCGAGCAGATGACGCATGAGACGGCCCGGGCCTGCATGCGCGCGCTCGCCGCAAGCGACATACCCGTGGTCGACATCACGGGGGGCGCACCCGAGCTGAACCCTAACTTTCGCTGGCTCGTCGAAGAATCGCGCCGCCTGGGACGGCAGGTGCTGGACCGGTCGAACCTGACAGTTCTATTGCTTCCGTCCCAGGCCGACCTGGGCGCGTTCCTGGCCGAGCACCGCGTCGAGGTCGTCGCATCGTTGCCGTCCGTCGGCGCGGCGCAGACCGACGCGCAGCGCGGGGATGGGATCTTCGACCGCTCGATCGAAGCGCTGCGCGCGTTGAATGCGCTCGGTTACGGAAGTGAGGGGACGGGTTTGACATTGAACCTGGTGACGAATCCGGTGGGCGCGTTTCTCCCGGGGTCGCAGGCTTCGCTTGAAGCCCACTTCAAGACGAAACTCGCGCGCGAGCATGGGGTCGTTTTCAATCGGTTGTACACCCTGACCAACATGCCGATCAGCCGTTTCCTCGAATACCTGATCGAGTCGGGGAACTACGATCGCTACATGGAGCGCCTCGTCGCCGCGTTCAACCCGCGCGCGGTGGACGGATTGATGTGTCGCACGACGTTGTCGGTAGGCTGGGACGGGACGCTCTATGACTGCGACTTCAACCAGATGTTGGAACTGGCGGTCGGCCCGAGAAGCGCGCGGAGCATTCACGAATTCGATCCTGCGGCGCTCGCCCGGCGACGGGTGGTGACCGGGAAGCACTGCTTCGGCTGCACGGCCGGGGCGGGGTCGTCGTGCGGCGGGGTGACGGTGTGAGGGTCGCTGATTAGAAAACCGCGATGCCAATCAAACTCGAACGACGGCATCAGGCGGTAACCCATGAGCGCACGCCCGGCGGATTCGAGATCGACCTCCTTGCACGGAACCCCGAAGGCGACGCGGGACTCATTCAAGTCAGCTCGGACGCCCATTCCCCCACGATCCCGGCGACGGACCGCGTCGGTTTCCCCTGGCGCGGGAGCCCTTCATTCCGTTAGGCTTTGGCGCTCGACCGGTGTCGGTCGACACGAGCCCAGGGGGAGGGAACCGCCGTGACACGCGAGGTTCCGTTTGTAGACTTGCGGGCCGAGTTCGATGAAATTCGCGCCGAAGTCGAGCCGTTGGTGATGTCGGTCGCGGAGAGTGCGCAGTTCATCCTCGGCCGGCGTGTCGAGAGCTTCGAAAAAGCATTCGCCGGATACGTCGGAGCGCGCCATGCCATCGGTGTCGCCAACGGCACCGATGCCTTGAAGCTGGCCTTCGAAGCACTCGGGATCGGACCGGGCGACGAGGTGATCGTCCCGGCGCACACGTTTGCGGCCACGGGCCTTGCGGTCTGGTCCGTCGGTGCTCGCCCGCGATTCGTTGATTGTGACGAGGTGACCCATCTAATGGACCCGGCCGCGGCCCGCGCGGCGATCGGACCCCAAACGCGCGCGCTGGCGCCGGTGCACCTCTACGGGGCGATGGCCGACCTCGACGCGCTCGAACGGCTCGGGCTACCGATCGTCGAGGACTCGGCCCAGGCGCACGGTGCCGTACGCGACGGCCGGCGGGCCGGAAGTTCCGGAATCGCCGGCTGCTTCAGTTTTTATCCGTCGAAGAACCTCGGCGCCTGGGGCGATGGCGGCGCGATCGTCACCTCGGACGACGGGATGCGGGACCGGCTACTGCGATTGCGAAACTACGGCCAGTCGGCCAAGTACCATCACGACACCAAGGGCTACAACTCGCGCCTGGACGGCTTGCAAGCCGCAGTGCTTTCGGTGAAGCTCGCGCGCCTCGATTACGGGAACGAGCGGCGGCGACGCGCCGCCGCGCTCTACGACGCCGGGTTGCGCACCGACCTCCCGCGCCCGCAACAGCAAGGAGTTTTCCATCTTTACACGATCCGCGCGCGCAACCGGGACAAGCTGCGCGAGGCGTTGACCGCGCAAGGGATCGAGTCGGGGATCCACTATCCAATCCCGCTGCACCTGCTCGGCTGCTTCGAAGATCTCGGGCACCGCAAGGGTGAGTTCCCAGTCGCCGAACGGATCGCCAGAGAGACGGTTTCTCTGCCGATGTACCCGCAGATCCGTGACGAGCAGATCGAGCACGTCATCGATCAGGTCAATCGACTGGCCGAAGCTCCGTGATGAAGATCACGACACAGCCGGCAACGCAATCTCCAATTGCCATCGTCGTCAAGCCCAACCGCGTAACCCGCCGCTTCACTCAGCGTCTCGTTGCGAAACCGGAGGTCGTTTTCCCGCTGCTCTGTCCGGTGCGCGAAGCCGAATGGATCGAGGGTTGGGATCCGACCTTGGTGGTTTCGTCGTCCGGGGTGGCGGAGCCGGATTGCGTCTTCACCACCGGCGCACCTCCGGGTGACGCCGTCTGGTACATCACACGTCACGATCCGGCTATCGGATTCGTCGAGATGCTCAAGATCACGCCCGCGGTCACGGCGTGCAGGATCACGATTCAGCTTCGCGCTGCGGTCGCGGGGAGCGAGGCCGAAATCGCCTATTCCCACACCAGTCTCGGTCCCGCAGGGGACGCGTTCGTCGCTTCGTTCAGCGAAAGCTACTACCGCAAGTTCATGGAAGACTGGGAATCACGGCTCAACCACTTCCTGCGCACCGGCTCCAAACTGAAGGGCGAGTAGCGTCGAGCCCTGCGCGGCTGTCGGGGGACCAATGCTGACGCGTCGAGCCCGTTCGTCGTTCCGCGCGGACAGCTATGTCTGCTTCGTGTTCGCCGTGCGGCCGACGAGCATGCTGTCGATCGGCGTGATCTACGGGTTCATCGCTCCCACAGTCTGCATCAGTCTCGCTCTAATCGGATTCGTCGGGTCCTGGATCCTGGCGCGCTAGCCGGATGCAGATGCGCGCAAACCTCTTGAGCTGCCTCATCACGACGCAACTCGCGGCGTTGACCGCGGCCCTGGCCATCGAAGGTCGCGTCATCGACAAACCCGAGGGCCGAGCGCTGGCCAATGTCGAGGTGATCGTGGTCGGCCACACGCAGAACGTGCGATCGGATGCGGAAGGACGGTTCGTGCTCGTTCCCGATCCGCGTCCGCCATTTGAATTGCTCCTGGTTTTGCCGGGCGAACGGTACGTCGGCCCGATCCTGTTCGAGAGTCTACCGCCGGAGGGGCCGTTGGTCGTAGAGATCGCTCCGTTCGCTTCGGAATTCGTCACGGTCACCGCCGGGGCCGCACCGGACATTCAAACCGCGCCGGCGAGTGGGATGACGCTCGTTTCGCGCGACGACATCCGATCGCGCGAGGCCCGGACCTTGGCCGAGGCTCTGGAGAATGTGCCGGGCGTGTCGAGCGTCTCCGAAGGTCACGCCGCCGTGCCGGCGATCCGAGGTCTGGCGCAGGGTCGCTCGGTGCTGCTCGTCGACGGCGCGCGGGTGACCTCCGAGCGCCGTATCGGACCGAGCGCGACTTTCCTCGACCCATTCGTTCTCGACGGTGTCGAGATCGCGCGGGGTCCGGGGTCGGTGGCCTACGGTTCCGATGCCTTCGGTGGAGTGATCCTGGCCAAGACGCGGACTCCGCAGCCTGGAGGTCCCCTGGCGCTGACCCTGTCGGGCTCACTCGGAGCGGGGATTCCGCAGGGACGGCTGGGCTTCGAGATCGAATCGGGGCTGAGCCAGCGGTCCGGAGTGTTGTTCTCGGTTCATCATCGGGAATTCAGCGACTACCAGAGCCCCGACGGGGAGGTGCTCAACTCCGGAAGCCGGGACCAGGGATTTCTTGCGCGTTACGTCCACGTACGAGATCGCGGGATCTTCTCGGTCGGGCTTCAAGGCGACTACGGGCGCGACATCGAGCGCCCCCGGACGAACTCTCAGACCGTCCGCTTCTACTATCCACGCGAGGATTCCCTGCGTCTGACCGCGTCCTATGCCACCGGTCCCGTGGCCCGCTTCGATTCGACCGAGCTTGCGTTATTCTTCGGGCACCAGCGGATCGTGACCGACCAAGACCAGTACGCCACCTCCACGGATCCGCGGCAGATCAAGCGCGCCGATCTGTCCGTTGAAGATTTCGAGCTACGAGCGCTCGCTGCCAAGGCCTGGGGCCAGGTTCGCTTCGACTTCGGCGTCGATCTCAACGGCCGACTGGGCCTCGCCGCCGAAGACATCGTGATCGATTTTGAGAACGCGGGACGGCCCGCCGGGTACGACGCACAATTCTCGATCGAAAGCGCGCAGCGGATCGACTCCGCCCTCTTCGTGGCGGCCGAGGGCGCGATTCGGTCGGGAATCACTGTGGCGGGAGGCCTGCGCATCGATCGAGTCAAGTCCTCCAACGACGGCGGCTTCTTCGGCGACGTCACGATCGGTGGCTCCGAACCCTCGGGCTTCGCCTCGTTGACCTTCGGAGCCTATTCTGGATTTTCGACCACGGTCCAGTTTGCGCGCGGCTTTCGCGATGCTCGGTTGTCCGATCGATTCTTTCGCGGCGTCACCGGTTCGGGGTTTATCACTGGAAACCCATCGCTCGACTCCGAGACGAGCGAACAGTACGACCTCGCACTGCGCTACACACGCGGTCGTTGGAGGTCGGCGTTCTACGCCTACAACTACCGAATCGAGCAGTTGATCGAACGCTACGCGGAACCTGCGGAATCGGAACTGTTCGTCTTCCGCAACCGCGGACGGGCTCGCATCTCGGGCGTCGAGATCGAAACCCAGGCCGAGCTAACCGGTCGATGGATCCTCGAACTGGCGGCCAGCGCCGCCGCAGGCGAGTCCCTCGACGACGGGGATCCGCTCGACGACATCCAGCCCCTGAGCCTGTCCGTGCAGGCTCGCAAGGCGATCGGCGAACGCACCTACGTCAAGTTACGCGGCGCATTCTTCGGGGAACTCGACGAACCGGGTCCCAACGAGATCCGCGTGGCGTCCCACACCGTGGCCGACGTGGCGGCGGGATTCCAAGCGACACCAGCCTGCGAGCTGCAACTCCTGGTGCGCAACCTCTTCGACGCGGCCTACGCCGCCAGCACGGATCGGCGCTCCCCTCTCGCCCCCGGAATCTCCGGCGTCCTGACCGCCCGCTTCGAGTTCTAGAAACAATGGGGACCGGCCCCTTTTTCGGTTAGGCTTGAGTCGCACACTCGCGACGGTCCGAGGATGCGCTGTTGAAGATTCAACCGACGAGTACCGATTCGCGGAGCCGGCTGCCCGGCTGCTCGCCGTTCAATGACCTGGCACCGGCGCTCGTCGAGCAGATCCTCGCCTGCATGGAGGAGCGCTGCTACGAGCCGGGCGAGACGTTGATCCGCCAGGGCGACCCTGGCGAAGGCTTGCTTGTGCTCGTCGAGGGTACGGCCCAAGCGGTGGTTCGCGACGAGTCCGGCGGTCGAGCGATCGCCTCGCTGGTCGCCGGAGCGGTCGTCGGCGAGATGGCCCTGGTCACCGGCGAGCCTCGCCTCGCGGACGTGGTCGCCGGTTCCGCCGTTCGCGCGCTCGCGCTCCCCGCGGATGCGTTTCACCACCTCGTCCGCGAGCACCCACAGTTGGCCGTGGTGTTGACGCGCATCGTCGCTGAGCGTCTGGGGCGAGACAGTAACGACGGACTGCGCGGGAAGACGGTCGATCGCTTCCGTATTCGCCGCTGCGTTGGCCGGGGTGGCATGGCCGTCGTTTATGAAGCCGAAGACCTCACCGTCGACGGTCGGCGTGTCGCCTTGAAAATGATGAGCCACGACCTCGTTTATTCTCCAGGTGCCCTCCGTCGCTTCGAGCAAGAAGCGAAGATCGTCCGGACCTTCGAGCACCCGAACATCGCCAAGCTCTATGACCTGTTCACGGCCTACCGCACATGCTTCCTGGTGCTGGAGTTCTGCGACGGAGCGACGCTGGCCCAAGTCATGACGCAGAACGGGCCGCTACCCGAGCCGCTGGCTCGGGCGATCCTGGGTCAGCTCGCGCTGGCGCTGAATTACGTTCACAGCCTCGGCTTCCTGCACCGCGATCTCAAACCCGGAAACGTGATGCTGAACTTCGACGGCAGCGTGAAACTGATGGACTTCGGACTCGCTCGAACCCAACGGATCGTCGGGGAGGACACCTCCTCCAATCCGGCCGTGGTCATGGGAACGCCGGGCTATATGGCGCCGGAGCAGATCGCGGGCCGGACACTCGATGCGCGCGCGGACATCTACGCCTTGGCCTGCGTCACCTATGCGCTCGTGGCGGGAAGGGATTTGTTCTCCCAGGGCAACTATTTCGACCTTGTCCGGAGCAAGATCGCCCCCAAGCTCCCCCCGGCCGGCGCGATTGGCTTGGGGATCAGCCACGAGATGCACCGTCTGATCGAGGGTGGCATCGCACCCGAGCCCACATCGCGCCTTCAATCGCTAGAGTCGATCGCCGAGTGGGCCGCACCGCTAGACCGCGCCGACGTCAGCCGTGTTCTGGCCCACGGTCGAGCGAGCTAGCGCTCACTCAGCGCAGAAGAGACGAGTTGGTAACGTCCCGTGGCGACCGCGGTGATCGCTGCGCCGAACGCATCACTGTCGTCGTGACAATCGACGCTGCGCTCACGATGAGCCGCCCACACGGTGCCGCCAAAACTCCGTCTGCCTTGAGAATGAGCGGTTTGCACGCGTCGGAACTTACCGCCGATCCCGGCCCGCGGCGTCGTTGACCGTGGCGTCCAAGTACTCGAACGACGGTCGCACCGCCCCGAGTCTACTGGAAATCTTGGTGAATTTGAATCTTCCGTGGAGTCGGCGATCCACCGTAGAATCCCCCCCGTGGCCACCACCCTCCAGCCCTGGCAGGTCCTGCTGGCCACGATGGCCGGCTGGATCAACCGCCATCAGCAAACCGCGATCGACTACCTTCGAGAAGAGAACCGAATCCCGCTCGAGCAACTTGGGGAACGCCGGCTCCGTCTCAACGATGAACAACGCCGACGGCTGGCTGTTGCTGGCAAGGCGCTGGGACGAAGGGCGCTGGCTGATCTCGCGTGTCTGTTCTCCCCCGACACCATCCTGGCCTGGCACCGTAAGCTCGTGGCCGCCAAGTGGTATCAGAGCAAGACGCCGCGCGGACCGGGCCGTCCGGGAGTGATGAAGGAGATCGAGCGACTCGTCCTCCGCATGGCC
>JANNRU010000612.1:0-6564 GCA_031401755.1 Acidobacteriota bacterium
CGTGACCAGCACGGTGGGCACCCCCACGGGGACGCCCGGGTTGACGTAGAGCTTGTCGATCACGACCGCGACCAGCAGGAGCAAGCTGACGGCAGAGGTCAGCACCCCGAGGATCGCCGCCATCCGCAGGGGCAGGATTGAAAAGTTGAGGAACATGTTAAGCCAGAGCAGGAAGAGCTTGCGCAAGTTGTAGTTCGAGCGGGCCCCTTCGCGCGCGCGGTGCTCCGTGTCGATCTGCCCCAGGTTGCGCGAGGTCCGCAGGATCAGTCCGTCGATGTAGGGAAACGCGCCACGATACTTGATGATCTCGTCGACCATGAAGCGGTTCATGACCTTGAAGCTCGACAGATAGAGATCCTTCGGTTTCTTCAACATCAGGTTGGCCATGCGGTCGTTGAACCCGCTGCCAAGATTTCGGAACAGGCTGTGGTGCTTGGTCCGGTAGCGGCCGTAAACGACGTCAAAGCTCCTGGTCCGGATCTCGTCGTAGAGGCGACGAACTTCTTCAGGAGGATTCTGCGCGTCGTCGTCGAGCACGGCGACGTAGGCGCCCTCGGCCTGGTTCAATCCGGCGAGCACGGCGTTGTGCTCGCCGAAGTTTCGCGACAGTTGCACGAACCGCACGGTCTGCGGGTGGCGGGCCTGGATCTCGGAGCAGACTCGCTCGCTGTCATCCCTGGAACCGTCGTTGACCAGAACGATCTCGAAGCTCAGATCGCCGAAACCCTCATGGATTCGCCGAACGACATTGCCGATCGATTCGCTCCCGTTGTAAACGGGGATGACAAACGACAGTTCTGTCGGCGAGCTCATCCCGGAAGATTATACAGGCCCGGCGGGTCAGTTCTCGGTGGGCATCGGAACGGGTGCGCTCGGGGCCGCGAGGACCACACTCAAAAGTCGATAGGCCGCCGCTTCGGCGGGCAGATCCGAGTTGAAGGCGGCAGCAATGAAGACCCGCGCTTTTATGTCATAGACCACCGCGGCCTTGATTCCCGGCGCTCCCCCGCTGTGGCCGAGCCAAACCCGCGCGCCTTCGGTCGCGGGCACGTCATAAACCATCACGCCGCGACCGTAGAAGGTCGGCTGACCGAACATCGGATAAAGATCGCCAAACGCCGCCGCCACTTGCTGACGTGGGAGCAGGTCACCCGCCAGGAACGCACCCCAGAACCGGACCAGCGCCTCCGCGTCCGCGACCAGGACACCGGCACCGAACGGGAGACTGGGGACGAACATGTCGGAGGGTTGACCGTCGATGGACGGCGTCGCCATTCGATCGACTCGCTGCTTGGGCGCCAATGCCACCGCGCGATCCAGCTTCAACGGACCCAGGATCCGGGCCCGCACCGATTCGTGGTACGGGCGGCCGTCGAGTTTTTCGATGATCTGGGCCAACAAAACGTAGCCTGTATTCGAGTAGGACCAGTTCGTTCCCGGGCAAAAGTCGGGGCCGTGCTCCGCGGCGATCGCCACCAACTCCGCGGGGGTTCGATAGCCATGCTTCTTCTGGAACACGAGATCGTTCTGGAAGCTGAACGCTCCCGAAGTGTGCTTCAAAAGCTGATCGATGCGGATCGATCTGGCGTCCGGGAATTCCGGGAACCACTTCGCCAACGAATCGTCAAATCGCAGCCGGCCTTCGTGCACGAGCTGGCCGACGATCGCCGCGGTCACGGACTTTCCCACGCTGGCCCAATGGAACCGTGTCGCTCGATCGGTCGTCGTCCCCGCCGTGCGACTCCAGAGTCCGCCCCCCGGAAAGCCGACCGCAGCGGTGATCCCCGCCGCTTTCGTTTCGGAGACCAGGGTCGCCAGCGCCGCGTCCAGGCGCGCGGCGAGCGCGGCGTCGAATGGCGCCTGCGGGTCGGGTGCGGCCGACGGCAAATCGTCGATGCCGACGGCCGCGCGCCGCGCGGGACCGACGTAGGACGCAGGTTCGGCACAGCGCGGGTCGGGCGGTGCCAAGAACAGGCCCCCGGCCACGCTCGCGAGCACGATCAGTCCAGACGACACGCGCTCGATGGTAACACTTACAAGCACCCACAAGTCGGCACGCTGACTCTCGTCGCGCTCGTAACCGCGGCCTGGCCGTTCAACGTCTCCGGGACGGATGCGATCGAGCAGCTCTCCGCGCTTCGCCGGGGCTAGTGGTATTCTGCAAGGTTCTATGCCCGAAATACTTCTTTCCTGCCAAGACCTGTCGAAGCGCTTCGGGGCCACGCCGCTGTTTTCGGGGCTTTCGTTTGGCATCGTCGAGGGCGACGCGATCGGTGTCGTCGGGCCGAACGGCTCGGGCAAGTCGACGTTGCTGAAGCTGCTGGTCGGCTCCGAAGAGCCGACCAGCGGCACGCTCGCCCGCCGTGCGCGACTGCGAGTCGGTTCCGTACCCCAAGACCCCTCCTTTGAACCCGGCACCTCCGTGGGGGCGGCGATGGACGCGGGACTGGCGGGGCTGGGGTTGTCGCCGGAGGAGATCGATGCGCGGCGAGCGGTGGCGCTCGGGCGGGCGGGATTCACGGACGACGACGCGCTGACCGAGACGCTTTCGGGTGGGTGGACGAAGCGACTGGCGATCGCCCGTGAATTGGCGCGCGAGCCGGATCTGTTGCTGCTCGACGAACCGACGAACCATCTCGACGTCGACGGGATCCTGTGGCTCGAGGAGCTGTTGCGCCGCTCGCCGGCCGCGTTCGTCGCCGTGAGTCACGATCGCTACTTTCTCCAGGCCGTCGCCCGACGGGTCCTGGAGCTCAACCCGGCCTTTGCTCGCGGCCTACTCGACGTCGCCGGTAGCTACAGCAGCTTTCTAGAAAAGAAGGTCGAGTTACTGGCCAACCAGGAATCGCAACGGGCCTCGCTGCAGAATCGCGTGCGCGGCGAGATCGAGTGGCTATCGCGCAAGGCCAAGGCGCGAACGCGCAAGGCCCAAGCCCGCATCGATGAGGCGGGACGGCTCAAAGACGAGCTGGCCGATCTGGATCGCCGTGCCGAGCGCGCGACGGTGGCGATCGAGTTCGCACCCACCGAGCGCAAGACCAAGCGGCTCCTGGTCATGCGCGGGGTCGCCAAGAGCTTCGGCTCGCGGGCGATCGTGCGCGACCTGGATCTCGTACTCACGCCCGGCATGCGGCTCGGGCTCGTCGGCGCCAACGGCAGCGGCAAGACCACGCTGTTACGCCTGATCGGCGGCCTGGAAACACCCGACGCGGGCACGATCGAACGGGCCGCCAACTTGAGGGTGGTCACGGTCGATCAACACCGGGCGGCTCTCGACCCGACGGTCTCGCTCGAACGCACGCTCAGCCCTCATGGAGATGCGGTCGTGGTCGGCGAGCAGGTGATCCACGTTGCCGGTTGGGCCAAACGCTTTCTGTTCCGCGGCGAGCAGCTCCAGACGCCGGTGGGACGGCTGTCCGGCGGCGAGCAGGCTCGCGTCGCGATCGCCCAACGAATGCTCGAGCCCGCCGACCTGCTGATGCTCGATGAACCGACGAACGACCTCGACATCCCGACCCTCGAGGTCCTCGAGGAGAGTTTGCTCGAATTTCCAGGCGCCCTGGTGTTGGTCACGCACGATCGGTACCTGTTGGACCGCGTGTCGACGCACGTCCTCGCGCTCGACGGAGAGGGCGGCGCGATCCCCTTCGCCGATTACGAGCAGTGGGAGGCGACTCGCCGCGCCTCGTCGTCGCGCGGCGAGGGCAAGCGATCGGAGACCGGATCGTCGGGCCGGCGCGCGTCGGCAGCCAAGCGCGGCCGGCTGAATTTCCACGAGCAGCGCGAAGTGGAGCAGATGGAATCGAGGATCCTCGAAGCCGAAGAGCACCTCGGACGCTGTCGCTGTGCGGCCGAGGACCCGGCGATCGCGGCAAATCACGCCGCCCTGACCGAGCGCCACTCCGCTCTGGCCGCCGCGGGGGACGAGGTCGAACGCCTGTATGCCCGCTGGGCGGAGCTTGCGGCCAAGAGCCGCTCATGATCGCGCTGTCCAAGATCTGCAAGCAGTACGGCCGGCAGGTGCTGTTCGTCGATGCGTCGTTTCAGCTCAACCCTGGCGAAAAGGTCGGCCTGGTGGGTCCGAACGGCGCCGGGAAGACGACGATCTTCCGCATGATCACCGGCGAGGAGGTGTCCGACGAGGGCGAGGTCTCGGTGCCCAAGAAGTTGTCGATCGGGTACTTCCGTCAAGATGTCGAGGAGATGTCCGGGCGCTCCGTTCTCGACGAGGCGATCGCCGGCAGCGGCCGCGCCGGTGAACTGCACCACGAATTGGACGAGCTGCAACAGGCGCTGTCCGACCCGGCGCGCGTCGGCGAGATCGACACGCTGCTCGATCGGTTCGGGCACGTCCAGGAAGAGTACGACCACCTCGGCGGCTACGCGCTCGAGGCCCGTGCGCGCGAGGTGCTGCACGGACTGGGCTTCGATGACGAGCGGATCGACGGTGACGTCGGCGCGCTCTCGGGCGGCTGGAAGATGCGCGTGGCGATGGCCCGCGTGCTCGTCGGTCGGCCGGACGTCTTGCTGATGGACGAGCCGACGAACCACCTGGACATCGAGTCGATCGTCTGGCTCGAGCGGTTCCTGCACGGGTTTAGCGGGGCGGTCCTGATGACTTCGCATGACCGTGACTTCATGAACCGCATCGTCTCGCGCATCGTCGAGATCGACGACGGCGAGATCATTTCCTACTCCGGAGACTACGACTTCTACGAGCGCGAACGCTCGATCCGCGAGACGAACCGCGAGGCGGCCTACGCGCGCCAGCAGGCGATGCTGGCCAAGGAGCAGCGCTTCATCGACCGCTTTACGACGCACGCGTCCAAGGCGTCACAGGTCCAGAGCCGGGTCAAGGCGCTGGACAAGATCGAGAAGATCGAGCTACCCAAGAAGCGTCGCGTGGTGCGCTTCGACTTTCGCACGCCGCAGCGTTCGGGCGACGACGTCGCCGTCCTCGAAGGCGTGGGCAAGGCCTACGGGAAGCGGGTCGTCCACGACAAGCTGAACCTGACGATCCGGCGCGGAGAGCGTTGGTGCGTGATGGGCAAGAACGGGGCGGGCAAGACGACGCTGCTCAAAATGGTCGCCGGCGCCCTCAGTTCGGACTCGGGTACGGTTCGTCTGGGCGCCAGCTTGAAGCTCGGTTACTTCGCCCAGCAGTCGCTCGACCTGCTCGATCCGGATCGTACGGTCTTCGACCAAATGCAATACGATTTCCCGCAAGAGACGGTCGGTACCCTCCGCGGCCTACTCGGCGCCTTCCAGTTCTCGGGCGACGAGGTCGACAAGAAGGTCCGAGCGCTGTCCGGCGGAGAAAAATCGCGCCTACTCCTGGCCCGGATGCTGCTCGACCCGCCGAATTTTCTAGTCCTCGACGAACCGACGAACCACCTCGATCTGGCCACGAAAGAGATGCTCGTCGAAGCGCTGCACGATTTCCAGGGAACGATGCTGTTCGTCTCCCACGATCGCAGCTTTTTGCGGGGTCTGGCCAGTCGCGTGCTCGAACTCGGCGGCACCGAAGGCGCCCAGGTCTTCCCCGGCTCCTACGTCGAGTACGTCACACGAACGGGCCGCGAAGCGCCCGGCGTTCACGCTTGAACACCCCGGCAGGTTTCGCTACTTCAAGCGAACCGTCTGGACCCAACTTCCGGTCCGACCGTGATCCTCGGATACGAGGATCCCTCTCGGACCCACGACGTAGACGTACTTGCCGTCGGCGCTGGCCGCGATTCCGACACCGGCCGTGTCTTCGGTGATGTTGAACTTGCTATCGAACGACTCCTGGCTTTTTTGTGCCACGGCCGAGGACATCCCGAACCAGAAGCTCAGAGTCACGATCGCGACCGCGATCGTCCCGACCCCAACGCTACGCGGAATGCGGAGCACGATCTCTCGTCGGTTTACGCTCATGGAACCTCCCCGTCTCAGGACGGCACCGGGAACTGTGGAACTCAGAACCGAATCGCCATGCCGAAGGAGATCACCGGCCAGAAGTCGTAACTGTCGATGTCGTCTTCGATCTCCCGACTTTCCGCCTCGAGATCGTCCGCACTGACGAGTCCCGTCGATGAGTCCATGGAAACGTCGCCACTCCCCTGCTTGAGCAGGCCGAGATCGAACAGGAACGCCACGCGGCTACTTCCGGTCAGCCGCCCCCAGCCGATACCGAAGTAGGGCGCCGTGCTGTCGAACTGCACGTCTCCGCGCAACGTGCCGATCTGCGACGGAGTGTAGATCGAATCGCCGATCTCCCGGTCGTCGGTGGGTGTAGCCACGAGATCGATCTCATTGTCGTTGGAGAATAGACCCGCGCTTAGGTGAAAGCCGCTGTTGAGCGGATAGAAGTCGGCCAGCACTCCATAGCTGCCAAGCTTCAGCGTCCCATCATAGACAATGTCGGTGTCGTCGTAGTCCCCGGAGACGCTTAACTTGTAGTATCCGCCGCGCAGACTGAACCGCTGGCTGAGCTTGACGCCGAGCTCGGCTCCCAGTCCCTGCGTTCCCGCTCGTAGGCCGACGCCATACTCGGACGCCTGGGCCGTCGCGGCGGATGCGACG
>JANNRU010000613.1:0-2756 GCA_031401755.1 Acidobacteriota bacterium
GGAGTTCGAATCGGTGCGCCTAACCGTCGAAGAGGTGGAATTTCCGGCCGCCGATGGGGTGTCGATCTCCGGTTGGTTGTTCCCCGGGGGACAGGGACCCCCCATCGTACTCGCGCACGACGTGGACGGTTCTCGCGCCGACCTGCTGGCGCTGGCGCTCGCGCTGCAGGCGCGCGGTTTCACGCCGCTTGCGGTGGATCTTCGCGCGCACGGCCAGAGTGCGGGCACCCGTTCGACACTCGGAATCGCGGAGCGTCGCGACATCGTGGGTGCCATCGACTTCCTTGAGGCTCGTGGAATCGCGCCGGATGCCGTCGGCGTCTACGGGCTCGGACTCGGGGCTCACGCCGCGGTGCTCGCGGCGGCGACCGAGCCGAGAATTACGGTGCTGGTCCTCGACGGTTTGTACCCCGATGCGGGATGGCTGCTTTCCCGCAGAGCCTGGTCCGGCGTGGGTTGGGTGCCCGCGGCGCTCGATCGTCTCGCGAGCGCGGCCTTCACCGCCCTCGGTGGCGGTCGCGTCACCAAGGATCAGGCGGCCCAACTTCTCCCTCGGCTGAGTCCGAGAGACGTTCTTCTGATCGCACCCGAGTCGGATCCGCAGTTGGTTGCAACCGCGCGAACCCTCTTGGACGCGATTCCGGAAGATCCGGACCACGACGGGAACCTCATCATCACCGCCGATTCGCGAGCCGGCGATCCGGGAACAAATGCGAGCCGCGAGTACCTCGATCGAATCGCTTCGTTCTTCGGTTCGCGATTGGTAGGATCGACGAAGGCACTGCGGACCCGTGCTAGCGTACGGCCGTGACGTCGAGGGTCGAACGCGAACTGACCGATTTTCTGTCACAAGCGCGCGGACGGATCGATGATGCCCTCGACCGCGGTCTCTCCCCCCTTGGAACTCCGCCGCCGATTCTGCACGAGGCCCTGCGAGCCGCCGCGCTCGCCGGGGGAAAGCGAGTGCGCGGCGCCCTGCTCCTGGCAACGGCGGAGATGTTGCGCGGGGACGACGATGCGGCGCTGGAACTCGCTTGTGCCGTGGAAATGGTCCACTCCTGCTCACTTGTGCTGGACGATCTGCCGTCGATGGACGACGCGACGATGCGGAGGGGAAAGCCGGCGCTACATCGCGTGTTCGGCGAAGCGATCGCGATCCTCGCGGCGATCGCTCTCCTCAACGCTGCGTACGAACGGGTCTGGCGTGCGCCGGGAGTTCGAGACCGCGATCGTCGAACGATCGCGCTGCGATTGGCGGAGGCGATCGGGGGCTCCGGTTTGATCGGCGGACAAGTCGGCGATCTGTCGGGGACCGGTCGATCGCTCGATCTTTCCGAGCTCGAGTATATTCACAGCCACAAAACCGGGGCCCTTTTCATCGCCTCCGTGGAACTCGGAGCCCTCTCCGCGCGCGCGAAGCCGAGAGAGATCGAAGCCTTGAATCGATACGCGAAGAATCTCGGCCTCGCGTTCCAGATCACCGATGACTTGTTGGACTACTCGGGCAATCCCGACGTCACGGGCAAAGACGCGGGACTGGATCGCGACAAGACGACTTTCGTGACCTTGTCCGGGATCGCGGGTGCGCAACACCTCGTCGACGAGTTGATCGACGCCGCATCGACCGCGGTGGCCCCGTTCGGGCGGCGCGCGAAACGCCTCGTCGCCCTGGCCGAGATGGTGCGAGGCCGTGATCGTTGAGATGGGGCCAACACTGATCTATAGTCTTCCGTCGATCATGGATAAACTACCGCTCCACAAGCCCGCACGTATGCAGTTGCGCCTCTGGCTCGCAGTGGCGGCGCTCGTTGGACTTTGCGGATCGTGTGGCGGCCAGGGCTCCAGCCCGAAGTCGATAGTCCTGGTAACGGTGGACGGGCTTATACCCGCGGAACTCGAGCTCTTCGGCGGGCCGAACCCGACTCCCAATCTGGCCCAGATGGCCGAGCGTGGCGCCGCGTTCGAAGACCTCTGGACCGTGGTGCCGACTTCACGGCCGCCGGTGGCGACCTATATGACAGGGGTACTACCGGATCGACACCGGGTGCGAAGCGATCTGTTCACGCCGCTCGATTCCGAACTGCCGACACTCGCGAATCGGTTGAAGGCACGGGGTTACCAGACGGCGGCTTTTCCGGATTCCAGCGTTCTCGGATACGACAGCGGCCTACTTCGCGGGTTCGACGCGGTCGACGATCCGCCGACGGCGATCGGTGCTCCGCTGACCTGGATCCCTCGACTCAAGAACTCGGCCGCCGTTGCGGACTCGGTTCGATCGTGGTTGACCTCGCTGCCTTCCGAGCAACCGCGCTTTGCCTGGATCCATCTCTCTACACTTCGGGCGGTGACCGAGAACGGCCTCGGTACCGTCCGTCCAGCGGAGCGGGACGCCGCGACTCCTACGGCGCCGGCGGACGACGACCCGGCGGCGCCGGCGATTCCGACGCGCGGTTATCGCGAGGCTCTGGCCGAAGTCGATTCTACGATCGGGAAGATCCTGGAAGCCCTGCGGTCCAGCGGAGATGCGACACCTTGCGTCGTTGTCGTGGGCACATTCGGCGATGCGCGCGAGGGCTCGGTCGACCTGGCCGGCCCTGGTTTCTCACTGGACAACGCCGCGGTGCGTGTCCCGTTGATCGTCCAGGGGGCTGCCGGCATCGAACGTGTCCCAGGGAACACGGCGCTGTGGGGCCCGGACGTTGCGGCGCTGCTCGCGGCGGTCGGTCAAATCGACTTGGGCGCGATCGACGGCATTC
>JANNRU010000614.1:0-1555 GCA_031401755.1 Acidobacteriota bacterium
TTGGATTACTCGGATGATTTGCAGCAGGGAGGGTTTAAAGTGAGTAATCCGAATGCGGTAGTGACTTGTTCTTGTGGGGAGAGTTTCGCGGCTTAGGGTTAGGAAAGAATTTTTCAACGCAAAGCCGCAGAGAACGCACCATACTTCGCTGAAGCTACGAATGGCAAGAAGGTCGCAAAGTTGAGGTTTAGAATTTAGAGTTTAAAATTTAAAACATTGAGTGCTTTTGAAATTTTGGGATTGAGGGTTGGGTTGGGGGTTTCTGATGAGGAAATCCTGACGCCCTCAGACTTCGGGAGGCCGAGCGGGTCGATAATCGGCGATCCGACCGGAGTCCTCCTCCCGGACGGCCGCATCCGACTCTTCGTCTACGTGGAAGGTCAGGGCGTCTGGAGGGCCGTCTCCACCACCGCCGAAGGAACGTCCTTCCGAGTCGAGGGCGCCTGCACGCTGATCCCCGACACCGCCACCAACACGATGGGCACGCCGTGGGGCGAGCCAAGGGTCGTCCCCATTCCCGGGGGGCTGCGCATGTTCTACATGCAGGACCGCGGTATCGCCTCGGCCATCAGCACCGACCACATCGTCTGGAGGCAGGAACCTCGGATCCGCGTCAGTGCGGCCCAGGCCGGCGTGCGGGCCACCACGACGGGAAGCCTGGTGGCCATTGCCGGCGGCGGCTTTCGAATGTACTTCAGCGAACTGCGCGACAACCCGGCGGGTCCGGCCACACCCATGAAGAGCGCTATCAGCCCCGACCAGCTCACCTGGACGATGGACACCGGGGTCAGAGTCGGACCGGGCGCCTCGCACCTTGATCAGAACGCGACCGATCCTTTCGCGATGTCGAATCCGGACGGCACCGTGACCGCGTGGTACTTCGTCCAGGTCGCGTCGGGGAGTTCGTTTCAGGGCACGAACGGTCTCTATGCCGCCACATCGCTCGATGGACTGGAGTTTCGGACCTCAACGCTGACCGGCATCCCCGGCGGCAACCCGAATGTAATCGTGCGTGCCGACGGCGCCCGCGTCATGTACCTCAGTTCCTCGGATTCAACCGGGCCGGGAATCCGGGGAGTACTGTTGAGGTAGGCGCGACAGGCGGAGAGGAATACCCGGATTCCGCGCCGGATTGAACTCGACCTGAGCCTTCGCGTCACGCGCTACGACCTCGAGGGCGCTCGTCAGTTTGCCCAGGAAGACGCGCGGGCTTCGCCTAGTAAGCCCTTGCACCTGTGATACTGTGTGCACATGCCCAATATCACAGTCACGGTTTCCGAGCAGACGTACCGACGGGCTCGGGTGCGCGCGGCGGAGCTCTCCACGTCGGTCAGCGCGGTGGTGGCCCGGACCCTCGATGAGTTCGCCGCGGCCGGAACCGGGGCAGAAGCCCGCAAGCGCCGCTTCGAGGAACTCCGGGCCCAGACCCCGGTTCTGTCCGCGGGCCGGCGCCTGTCGCGCGAGGACCTGTACCGCGAGCCCGCCAGGCGCCGATGAAGTTCGTCGACACGAACATCCTGCTGTACGCGATCAGCAAGGACCCGGCGGAGCGGCG
>JANNRU010000615.1:0-1915 GCA_031401755.1 Acidobacteriota bacterium
GTCGGCGTGCAGCCACCGAAACGGTCTTTGGTCGTCGGCCGAAACACGGGCCTGCCGTCCGGTCCCTTCAGCTTGCAGGTGGAGGGAACGACCCGGACGTACGCAGCAGCCGGCTGGACCGAGATCGCCTCCGGCTGATCCGGAACAGCGTAGGCGGGCCCTCCCTGGGCGACAAATGAAAGCGTCGGGCTGATGGCGTACTGCAGGACGCCGAAACCCTGATAGAACGTAGTGCCTCGATCGGGGATGGCGCCCGCTTCCGCGAACTCTTGCCGCTGAATCCGCGCGCCACCGCCAGCGACCAATCGAGGACTGAAGCCACGCGTGAGCTGCACCGACCCGGTCGTCGACAGGGAGTCGCTCTCGAGGTCGTTCTGGTAGTTGTAGTATTGGTTGTCGCCCGAGACACTGAGTTGCCACAGCGGCCCAAGCCGGTGCGTGACGCCCACGCGCCCCGAATTGACGGTGATGCGTTCGCGCGTCGGCGAAACGACGGAAACCTCGGTCACTCCAGTGCCGATCTGCTGGAAGATCGCATTCAGACTGCTGGTGTACGCGAAGTCGTCGCTCAACGAGAGCGTGGTCGTCGGCGTCACGCGCCAGGCGCTCTGCGCGTTGAAGTACTGGTCGAACTCGTTGATCCCGTTGAGACGCGTGAACGCCTCGTAGGTGAGGCGATAGTTCACGTCGTAGGTGAAATCGCCTTGCGGTTCCAGGAAGCGCAACACAGGACCATTGCGGAATGAGAAGTCACTCTCGGCGCCGCTCTCCAGGCTCAGCACGTTCGAGTTCCACACCACCTCGGAGTTCCAGCCCGGGATGAACTCCGCCGCGCCGGCCGGGAGAACGGCCCCGTACAGCAGCGCGAGCGTGGCGAGGACGTGGCGGTGCATGCGCTCCTAGTCCGGCACCACGACCGTATCCCCGGGCTGCAGGCGAAGATTGCCTTCGGGCTGCTTGCCGCGCAGGAACGCGCTGTAGTTGAAGCGATACTCGACGACCGTGCCGTCGGGATTGGGGCGCAGGATGCGGACATCGGACTTGTCGGCGTACGGAGAGAAGCCCCCCGCATACGCGATCGCTTCGAGCACCCGCATGTCGAAGATCAGCGGAAACTGGTTGGGCCGCAGCACCTCGCCGATCACATGCACGCTCTTGCTGCGGATGTCGCGAACCATGACGGTGACGTCGGGTGCCGCGACGTAATCGACGAGCGCCTGCGTGATCACGTCCTTCAGTTCGGTCGCGGTGAGGCCCGCGGCCTGGACGTCGTTCGCCAGCGGGACCGAGATCTTTCCGTCCGGTCGCACCGGAACGTCCACGGACAGCTCGGGATTCTTCCAGACCTGGATCCGCAGCACGTCGGCCGCACCGATCACGTAGTCGGCGCGGTCCATCGGACCCGGCTCGGGCGGCGGCGGCGATACGTGAGAGCACGCGATCGCGAATGTCGCCGCCCCAATGCCGAGCAAACGGCGGAACGAGACGCGGCTGGCGCGCCTCTGACCGCTTCTGTTGATCGCCATCTCGAAACCCCTCCAGAGCCTCAACTCGCCTCGCTGAGGCCGTTATCCTTCATTTTATAAAGCAGGGCCTTGTAGCTGATCTGCAACCGCTCAGCCGCCTCCTTGCGGTTCCATCGCGTCTGGTCGAGTACCCGCTCAATTACTTTCTTCTCGGCTATCTGGGCGGCACGTTTGCCGATCGCCTTTAGGTCTACGCCGGACCCGTCCGCGAAATCCACACCGAGCGCCTCGAGGTCGAAGACGGAGGCCGCCTCGTTCGGCGCGCCGGCCAGACCAGTCCTGTGGGTGATCTCCTCCAGGATCGCGTCCTCGTTCCCGAGCACGACCATCCGCTTCACGGTGTTCTCGAGTTCGCGCACGTTGCCAGGCCACTGATACGCGTGGCAGGC
>JANNRU010000616.1:0-8237 GCA_031401755.1 Acidobacteriota bacterium
GCGCCCCACCCGGGCCGCGCGCTCGATCTCGCTCCAAACCCGCAGCAGGTTACCGCCGCAGATCTTTTCGATCTGCGATTCGGAGTAACCGCGAACGAGCAGCTCGCGAATGAGATTTGGATAGTCGGCCACACTCTTCAACCCATCGGGCAGTGATTCGCCCACGCCGTCGAAGTCCGAACCCAAGCCCACGTGGTCGATACCGACGAGGCCGACGACGTGGTCGATGTGGTCGACCACGCGGGTGACGTCGGTGACCGGATTGGGATTCGCGGATCGGTGCTCGTCCCGAATCTTGCGCCCTTCCTCGGAATCACGACCGACGCCGGCTTGCTCCATGAGACGCAAGATCGCCTTCCGAGATTCCTCACTGCGCCGTCGATACTCGTCGTCCAGAAACGACGAACCGAAGTTGATCTGGATCACCCCGCCCGGTCCGGCGAGCGTCCGGATCATCTCGTCGCTCATGTTCCGCTCCCAGTCCGGCGTGAAATGCCGGCAAGAGGAGTGCGAGGCGATCACCGGGGCGCGCGAATGCTCGATCACGTCTTGAAAGGCTCGATCCGAAAGGTGCGACACGTCGATCATCAGCCCCAGGCGGTTCATCTCCTGGACCACTTCGACGCCGAACGGCGACAGTCCGTCCCATCGACGCTCCTCGTCGTAGGACGAATCGCAGATCAGGTTGTTCTTCGAGTGCGCCAGCGTGATGTAGCGCACGCCGCGTTCGTGGAAATGTCGAAGCAGACCGAGATCGTTCTCGATCGCGGCGCCGTTTTCGATGCCGAGCGCCAGGCCGATGACCGTTCCGCGTTCGACGTTGCGCGCGCCGTCTGGACTCGAGACCAGGACGAACTTTCCGGGGTGCTCCCGAGCAAGACTCTCGACGCCGTCGATCAACTGATCGGCGAATTTTCGCGCGCCACCCTCGTCCTGGTAGGACGCTGGAACGTAGATCGACATGAACGCGACGTCCAAACCGCCTCGAATCGCTCGCGGGTAGTCGAAGTCACCGGCGGCTGTCGCTCGGCTCACGTCCTCCGGGCGCTCGGTCAGTCGGAACGGGAGGTCGATGTGCGTATCGACGATCAGGAATCGATGCGCGAGCTCGGCGGCGCGGGCGTCGAGGTCGACGACTTCGGGCGGGTGCGGGCCGGCACAGGCGAACCCCAGAACGGCGATGAACGTCATCGCGCCGTACCTCCGATCTCGTGAGCGTGGCGACATCATTCGGCCCCCAGGTCGACGAATTCAAGACCGGAAGATTATACCGCGCCTGTGATCCATCTCGATGCGCTGGCGAACTATAATGGGCGAACAAGGAAAGTCTTGGAGCCGCTATTCCGTGATCGAACTCGTATTTGCCGGCTGGGGGCTGTCAACCTCGTTGTGCGCTTGCCTCGGGCTGTTGCTCGCGATGCGTGACGGAGCGCGCCTGGTCTGGCTTGCGCGTCTTGTGCCGAAAGAGCCGAATCGTTGGCCCAAACTGAGTGTGATCGTCCCGGCGCGCGACGAAGGTGCAACGATCGGGGCCGGACTCCGATCGTTGTGTGATGAAGATTACCCCGAGCTCGAGATCATCGCGGTCGATGATCGCTCGACCGACGACACCGGTGCTCAGATCGACGCCGCCGCGGCTGCCGACGCGCGCGTTCAGGCGCTGCACCTGCGCGAGCTGCCACCCGGATGGCTGGGAAAGGTGCACGCTCTCGACCGAGGACTGGCCTCGTCCACGGGAGAGTGGGTCCTGTTCACGGATGCCGACGTCGAGTTCCGACGCGGCACGTTGCGCCGCGCGGTGGCCCACGCGCTCGAAGCGGAACTCGACCACCTCACGCTCACCCCCGGATTACGACCGGCGTCCGTCTGGCTCGAGATCGCTCAGGTGACCTTCGGCATCGGATTCATCCTCGGTACGCGAGCGGCGACGCTCGGCGCGGATCGCTCGTCGGCCTATGCCGGCGTCGGCGCATTCAACCTCGTACGGCGATCGGTCCTCGACCTCACGCCGGGTTTCGAGTGGCTGCGTTTGGAGGTCCTCGACGACGTCGGGCTCGGACTGATGATCCGGCGCGCCGGAGGCCGAAGCCGACTGCTCGTTGGCGACGGCCAGATCGAGCTCGATTGGTATCCGAGCCTGGGAGCGATGATCCGCGGACTAGAAAAGAACTTCTTTCCCGCCGTGGCCCGCTTTCGGCTGTGGCGAGCGGTCGCGGTCGTGCTGGCGCTCGCGCTCTTCGCGCTGGGACCGCTTTTCGCCCTGGCGCACCCGTGGTTCTGGCCGCGTGCCGCGGGTCTTGCCGCGGTCGGTTGCCTGATGGTGTTTGCGATCGCGGCGCACCTGACGGCCGGCCGTCGTCTACTGGCGATGCTGTTGTTGCCGCTCGGCGTGCCGATTCTCGGCTGGGCTCTGCTCCGCTCGGCCGCGCTCGGTTGGCGCCGCGGCGGCATAGACTGGCGCGGAACGCATTACTCGATCGAGAGTCTGCGCGCGGGCCAGCGCGTGCGCCTCTGAGCGCTCCCCCGATTGGCGGGAGCCGACTGAACCCGAGTACCGTATTGGGCCGAACGATTCCGTGGAGGTTGCGATGCGTTGGCGAACAGGTCGCAGGAGCGACAATGTCGAGGACCGGCGGGGCCAAAGGTTTAGCCGCGGACCGGTGGCGATCGGTGGCGGCGGGGCGATCCTCCTGATCGTCGTGGCGGCGTTGTTCGGAGCGGATCCGATCCAGATCCTGCAGCTACTCTCCGAGGGCGGCACGGCAACGAATGTCGGGACGGGCGCGCAACCGATCCCCTCCGGCGACGAGCCGGCTGAGTTCGTTTCGTCCGTGCTCGCCGATACTGAGGACACCTGGTCCGCGCTGTTTGCGGCGGCCGGAACCACCTACGAGCCACCCGGCCTCGTGCTCTACACCGGCGAGATCCCGTCGGCGTGTGGGTTTGGCGCGGCGGCCATGGGCCCGTTCTATTGTCCCGGGGACCGCAAGATCTACATCGACCTGTCGTTCTACGAAGAATTGCGCGAGCAATTCGGCGCGCCGGGAGACTTCGCGCAAGCCTACGTCATCGCCCACGAGGTCGGGCATCACGTCCAACAGCTCCTCGGCATCTCCGACGAGATCGAAGGTCGCCGACGCGCGCTGGACGAGGCCGGTGGCAACGCGCTCTCCGTGAGACTCGAGTTGCAGGCCGATTGCCTGGCCGGCGTCTGGGGCCACCATGCCGCGCGCGAGCGCGACTTGCTCGAACAGGGCGACGTCGAAGAGGGGCTGCGCGCGGCCGCGGCGATCGGCGACGACCGGATCCAAAACAGGACCACCGGCCGCGTCTACCCGGAGTCCTGGACCCACGGATCGTCGGAGCAACGAGTACGTTGGTTTCGCCTCGGGCTCGAGTCCGGGTCGACGGCGAAATGCGACACCTTCGCCGCGCGCGCCCTCTGATCGCGAAGCGCGACTCGCCTCACGCGCGTTCGGCCCAGCCGACGCCGACGAGAACGAGGATCCCGCCCACGAGCGCGACCAGCCCGAGTGTCTCCCCGAGAAGTGGGATCGCGAGTGCCAGGGTCACGATCGGCTCGATGTAGAGAAAGACTCCTGCCCGCGCCGCGCCGATGCGCGCGATACCGATCTGCCAGAACCACTGGGCCAGCGTGCCCGCGAGGCCGAGAAAACCGAGTGCGATCAAGGTTCGCCCGGGCAACGCGCTCCACAGCGCCAGCCGCGATGGGTCAAGGGCCAACCCAAACCCGAGAAGCGATAACGGCAGCGTGACGAGGGCGGTCACCAGCAGCGGATCGCGCGATCGCGAGAGGTCGCGCGTGGCCAGCGTGTAAAAGGCCCAAGTAAAAGCCGAGAGGAGCACGAGCCCGTCACCCAGGCTGCGAATGCCGTCAAGCGCACCCAAGTCACCGTCGGTAATCAGCAGGACCAGCCCGATCGTCGCCAGAGCGATCCCGCCCCACAGCCGTCGGGATCCTGCCTCTCCGAGCCAACGCGCGGCGAGGAAGGCGATGATCAGCGGCGCGACCGCGATGATCCAACTCGTGCGGCTGGCTGTGGTGTATTGCAGGGCAACAGCCTGGAGCAGGAAGTGCACTGTGATGATCGATGCCGCGAGCGCCAAGCGTGGGAGGTCGCGGCCGCCGAAATCAAGGCTCGGCCGCCGCACTACGAGCCATGCCGCAAGCAACGGAACCCCGATCGCGAAGCGCAACCCGACCAGATCGAGCGGATCGAGGTAGGCCAGACAGATCCGACTCGCGACGAAAGTCGAGCCCCAGACGGCGACGGCGGCCAGCAGCAAGATCCGAGCACCTAGCACGGGCCGAAAGACTACGGGGCCGGCGCCGAGCCCGTCAAGCCCGCCCGCGAGCGGCACCGTTGGCGCGACACCCGTAGACTGTTGGATTCGCCCATCGCCCACCTCGGGCGTAACAGGACACGATGAGTCTACGCACGCGCTTTGCGATCGCATTCTTCGGGCTCGCGGTCCTGCCGCTGACCGTGATCACCGCCTACTCGTACGTCTCGTCCACACGCGCCTTGCGCCACGCGGTGGCGATCGAGTCGGCACGGACCGCAGAGGCGATGGAGCGTCGGATGGGGAGCCTGACCGCGGAGCTCGACCGCCGGGTCGGCGAATTGGGGACGGCGCTGCCCGACCCGGAGGACGCGGTCTGGCTGAGAACCGAGGACCGCGGGGGGCGGCAAGCGGCACTGGCCCTCGTCGTCTCGGCGCTCGGCGACGCGGCCCGGTACTTCGAAAGCGTGGAACTCGCTCCGTCATCGGCGCCATCAGACACGCCGGACGCATCGATTCCGAATATCGGGCCGGGTCCGAAACAGGTGCGAGCCCCGATCTTGCTGGAGCTGACGACCGAGATCCGGAAGGAGATCGAGTTCGTCGACGCAGCGGAGCGCGTGGCCGTCGCCGACCGGCTCGGTGAGGTCGCCCAGCGAGTCGGCATCGTGTTTGCGCAGCGCGGTCTCGAGTTGGCCCAGGAGGCGACCGAGACGCTGCGCACGCAGATCGAGTCGGCAGCGCCCTCGGTCGCCCCCTTGCGCGTCGTCGAGCCCGGCTTTCGCGAATTCGACAGGGACCTGATCCGACGAGGCTGTGTCGTCGGACAGCTTCGAGCGCGCGTCCGCACCGAGAGTCTCGTCGATACGGTGCTACGGGACACCGGCGCGGAGGCGGGAGAGATTCCGTTCGTCATCGACTCGAACGGCGAGCTGCACGCCGTCGACGACGCCTCCGCGAAGGCCCTGCGAGCGCTGGACATCCTGCCGGTCGCGGGCACGGAGGCCGACTCGCGCTCGGCGCGCCCCGATTGGATCGTGATCACGCGAAGCGATCCCGCGAGCGAACTGACCTACGGGCTGGCCCACCCGGTCGGCGAATCGTTGGGAGAGCTGCAACGATCGGCGGTGCGCAACCTCTTCGTCGGCCTGGGGCTGATCGGGCTGGCCCTCGTCGGCACGTTGCCGCTATCTCGTCGGATGACGCGGGATCTCGAGGCGCTGACCGCAGGTGCCGAGCGCTTGGGTCGCGGCGACTTGACGACCCGCGTACCGGTACGATCGCGCGACGAGTTGGGACAGCTCGGCGAAACCTTCAACCGCATGGCAACGGAGCTCGCGGTCCAGCAGCGAGAGCTCGTCGAAAAAGAGCGGATCACGCGCGAGCTCCAGATGTGCCGCCAGATCCAGAACGAGTTGCTGCCCCGGGCAGCCCTGAACTCGGCGCTGGCCGAGGTCCAAGGAATTTCGATTCCGGCTCGCGAATTGGGTGGGGATTTCTTCAACTTCTTTGGACTTGCCGATGGGACCCTGGCCCTACTCATGGGCGACGTTTCGGGGAAAGGGGTGCCGGCAGCCCTGTTGATGGCCAACCTTCAGGCGACGTTGACCGCGCGACTGCCGCTGGCGGCCGATCTCGCCGCGTTCGTCACCGCGCTCGACGCGGAAATCGAGGCCAGCACGCCGCCGCACGTCTACGTCAGCCTGTTCGTGGCCATTCTCGACGGCGTCCGCGGAGAGTTGCGCTGGGTCAACGCCGGACACCCCGCGCCCTATCTCGTTCGACGCAACGGAACCATGGATCGCTTGGACTCCTGTGGGCGACCCGTGGGGCTGCTCGCCGGCGGCAAGTACGACGCGCGCGCCTCTCGAGTCGAACCGGGCGATTCGCTCTTTCTCTACACGGATGGCCTGCTCGACACGGAGGACGCCTCGGGTGACACCTTCGGCGAGGAGCGCCTGGGGCGACTGCTGGCCGCAGGCAGCACGGAGCCCGCCGACATCCTGCGGCGCGTCGAGACCGCCGTTCGGGAGTTCCGCGGCGCGCTCGACGCCCCCGATGACGCGACCCTATTGTCCCTGCGCGTTGGCGCCCTCCCGACCCCCTGACGGTTCACCGGAAGGTGCCTATCCCCATTTTTGGTGGAGCAAATCGGCGCCAGGAATGCGGGGGCTGGGGTGTTCGCGGGCTTGGAGCGGTTCGGGGAGTTCCTCGCGGCGGCCGGGGTGGCCGACGGCGACCATGCATTCAACCGCCTGGGTGTCGTCGAGGTCGAGCAGTTGGTGGGCGCGATCGTAGTCGAACCCGGCCATGCCGTGAATGACGAGTCCCATCGCGGAGCCTTGCAGGGCCAAGCTCATCCAGGCGGCGCCGCTGTCGAATGCATGGGTGCGGTTGGGCTTGCCATTATCGAAGGTGCGTCGCGACAGCACGACGACGAGCGCTCCCGCGCGGGCGCACCAGCCCTTGTTGCCGTCGGCCAATAGACCGAACAGAGAGTCGAATCGCTGTGTGCCCGACGGCGCCCAGGCGAAGCGCCACGGCTGACCATTGTTGGACGACGGCGCCCAGCGTGCCGCCTCGATCAGCCGCAACATGTCGCGCTCGCCGAGCGGCTCTCCCGACATTGCGCGGGGAGACCAGCGCTGGACGAAAAACTCCTGGATCGGGTGCTCGGGGACGCGTGCCATTCCGGTTCCTCCTTGTGTGGATTCGAAATCCGACTCTAGCCCAGTAATTCAGATCAGTCCGGTGCCCAGCAGGAGCGCGATCATCAGCAGCAGGATTCCGGTGATCGTCTGGACCGAGCGCATCGTGACCCTGCGCACCCGCCTGGATGCGATCAGCAGGCCGGTCGCTGCCGCCGCGATGCCGGTGAGAACGAGGCCCCCCCGCGGACCGGTCAGCAACTCGCGCCCCGAAGGCGCGGCGAAGATCGCGGCATAGATCGCGATCCGGGTCAGATCGACCGCCAACCCGATCACCGCGTTGGTGCCCACGAATGCCTGCGTCGAGATGCGAACCTTGGCCAGGAACGCCGAGCGCAGCGCCCCCTGATGCCCGGACAGCCCCCCGAAGAACCCCGACAGCAGACCGCCCGCGATCAGATATCGGCGGTCGAACTCCAGGCGTCGTAACCGAGGACCCAACTCGAGCAGTGCGAAGCCGACCATCAACAGCGCCATCGTCACCTTGATCGGCGTGATCACCGCACGCCGGCTCCCGACATCGTAAGCCCACATCGGCTCCCCACCCGAGATGGCTCCCAGCAACATCGCGCCGGCGATCGCGGCGAGCACCGCGGGTACGCCAAAGCGCAGGACGATTTCGCGTTCCGCATGACGGCCGAGGAGGGCCACCTTGAGGACGTTGTTGGCCCCGTGGACGATCGCCGTCGCCGCGATCGCGGCCTCGACGGGAAAGAACAGCGCAAACACCGGGAGCAACAGGGTGCCCAACCCGAAGCCGGAGAACAACGACAGCACGGAGACGCATAGTGCCGCCGTCCCGACGATCAGGTGATCGAGCACCCGTCTATAATGCGGCGTTCCCCCGGAGAACCCCAACGATGCTCGGCCGCGCGCTCCGGGTCTACAAGCTGTCGTTCAGCGGGCTTCCCCCGTCGCTCTGGCTCCTGTCCGGGATCGCCTTCGTCAATCGCGCGGGGACGATGGTTCTCCCATTCCTGATCCTCTATTTGACCCGCGAACGCGGCTTCTCCGCCGAGAGCGCGGGAGTGATCCTCGGAGTCTACGGGACCGGGTCGGTTCTCGGGTCCTACTTGGGAGGGTGGCTGACCGACCGCCTCGGCTCGCGCGCCGGTCAGCAGATCGGCCTGTTCGGCGGCGGTGTCGGCTTCATCGCGCTGGGCTTCGTGCACGCGCCGGCCGCGATCGCGACCGTCGTCTTCCTGACCGCAACGTTCGCGGACG